>CAYQPU010000011.1:0-41927 GCA_964419615.1 uncultured Methanosarcinales archaeon
AGGGGACTTTTCCCTGAATTACGCCTTCCTGCCTTTTTACCCTTTTGTGATGCGATATCACAGCCTGATCCGTAAATTGTGTAAACATCTGTCTTTGGAATATAATGATTAAGCCTCTTCATAAAAACACTATCCTTATACATATCCTCACATTCTTTGTCATTTCCAAGAGCAGCACAAAACTGTTTAGCTCTACCTGAAATACCTTGATTTGGAGTCCCTATCACAATTAATTTATCAACATCATCCTCCCCAAACAGCAGCATGTACTCACGTGCAACCAGTCCACCCATAGAATGTGCAACAATAACTATTTTTTCAGCTCCAGTGTTCTCTTTAACAGTATCAACAATTTCTTTCAATCTAATTGCATAGTTTTCAATACTAAGTGATTTCTTAACAATAGCTGAAAAACCAGCATCATAATAAATAGTATAATAATAGCTTCCCTTAACAGCAACCGGATAATTCATTCCATACCAATCAACTTTCAATGTATCAATGTCAATATCTCCCATATTAACAAAACCCTCATGACCCATCCTAATCTGCATCTTTGATAAAGAAATATAAGAATTCTCTACCGGGGTTTTTTCAAAAGAGGAGTGACCATGCACAAAAATAACAGGATAAAGCTCAGGATTTAGCTTGCATTTAGAACAATTCCCAAATATGCAGCATTCTGGCTCACTAATATTAAACTCAACCTCGGTAAATGACTTGGTTTCATACTCACTAACATTAATGTATTCAAAAGATCCGAAATCAATATCTAAAGTTGTATTACTGCATGCCGCACTTTCAAAGTCTTCAACATTTGAATAATCAAACTCTAAAATAGAGTAATAATTCTTAGCAGTCAAGTTTAATGAGTTGTTGTAAAAAGTATTATTAATGATAAAACCTGGCTCAACAGTTAAATTAAAAACAACAGCCTTCAAAAATGCATCTTTATTTGTGGTAAATTGAGTACTATTGAAATATTCACTATAATTAACCAAGGACAAGTTCGCATTAGTATTAATCTGCTCATAATTCTCAATTAAATTCTTGGTTTTTTCACAACCATCTCCTTTTAGGGAGTAATCTGTACTTAACTCATTGTTAACTCGTGACTGAATCCTTGAATGTTTAGAAATAATATCTTGTTCTTTTTGGTCATAATCAAATTTCTCCAACACATTAAAGAATGTTTGGTTAAGATTCACAAAACTCTCTGATAGATTATAAGAATCCTCAAAATCACTCTCATTAAAAACAAAAATCCTTGCCTTAACAGTATCAGCAACATCCCTAACTTCTCTATTGCTAAGCTTGTATGCCTTGTTGAGATAATCCCAATTGTCTTCAAAGCCATCAATAATGTTAACAATAAGATTAAATGATTCAATGTTTCTTGTGCCTACACTCTTCTGATTCTCCAAGTCTTTAATAGTATCATTTATCTCCCCATCCAGAACAATTTTCCCATATTGACTCTGTGTCCAAAGATCATGTATGTAGTTAAGCCTAATAACAAACTTATTCAGGTTATTACTCTTGCCAGTCAGCTCCTCAATTTCATTGGCAAGGTTTTGTGCATAATCTACTTGTTTAGCATAACTTTTAAGTTTTGGTCTCAAATCATCTCTTAATTGGGCAATCTCTTCATCCAGAGCATAATTTACCCTTGTATAGGCAGATCTGTGAATTTCTTTCTCGCTAGTCTGGCAAACCTGAGTCTTAACATTATTACATACAACCTCAAAATAAAAAACTCTCTGCCCTTCATCACTCTCTTTCAAATTAAGCAAATAATTTTTTTCAAACTCACTATTAGACTTTAGCTCAACAGTTTTGGTCTCAACATACTCCTCTTTATATGGATCATAAAGCTTTAGTTCACATTCTGTATTGCAAAACCAGAAATTATTATTTGTAACCGTAAAATTCAACTCAAAAGGTTTGTTATTAACAACCTTCAGATTTGTTTGCAATGGATCAATTCCAATATGTAATTCATCTTTTGCTAGAAAATTTACTTTTATACCTAGATTAACTAATACTGCAATAATAATGACTGCAATTATACCAAGAATCCAAATTCTTTGTTTGCTAGTCTTCTTTTTGCTTTTTTTCTTCATTAAGCAATATTTTGGAATAGTCTGCTTTTAAACATTTCTACACCCAGGTCTCTTCAACAATGTCTCCTTTGATTCCAACAACAATCTTCTTAATTGGAATCTTTTTACTTGCTTTATCAAGAGCTTGTTCAGCTAATCTTAATAAACCTTGACAACAGGGGACTTGCATTATCATAACAGTCAATGTGTTAATCTTTGCTTCATCAATTAGACTTACAATCTTTTCTATGTACGTATCCTGCCCTTGATCAAGTTTTGGACATGCAATTGCTATAGCTTTTCCTTTCATAAATTCTTTATGAAAATCAGCGTAGGCAAAAGCAACACAATCAGCTGCTAGCACAACATCTGCTTTTTGAAAATAAGGAGCCATTGTTGAAATCAAATGCATTTGAATAGGCCATTGTCTTAATTGAGACGATCTCTTTCCCGATTCATCTGAACCTTTTTGTTTATCATCAACAAAATCCATCATTTTGGATCCAGGACAACCGCAAGGAACATCTCCAGGTTCAGCAAGTTTTGGAACAGGAATATCATTCTCTTTTAGATAACTAATTGCTTCATCAAAAAACTCATTTTGATTATGCTCTTTAAGATGCTGAAGATGAGCTTTGATTGTATTCTCGCCTTGCTTTACAATAATTTCCATAACTTTTCTTTCATCATATGGCTCAGCTTCTCTCTTCTCAACAGTAATTGCACCCTCTGGACAGTGTCCAATACAAGCACCTAATCCATCGCAAAGCAAATCACTAATCAATCTTGCCTTACCATCAATAATCTGAAGTGCACCCTCAGGACAACCAGGCACACAATCCCCACAACCAGTACATTTATCTTCATCAATTGTAATAATATCTCTTAATACCATGTTTTTTACCTCATTAAACTTATTTACATACTATAGAAAAGATAGTTATATAAATAATAGTTGGTTTCAAAAACTATAGTATGGACAACAATTGTGCAATTTACAAAACAGCAGAAATCATTGGAAAAAAATGGACTTTATTAATCCTGTTGGAGCTATATAAGGGAACCAAGCGATACAGTGAACTAGAAGATAAAATCCCTAACATCACTCCTAAAATGCTATCATTAAGACTATCAGAATTAATTAAAGAAAACTTGGTTATTAAGAAAGTTGATAGATCTCAAGTTCCAATCAAATGTGAATACTCTCTAACTAAAAGTGGACTTGAATTTATTGAGATAATAAAAGAAATAAAAACCTGGGCCTTGCACTACAAAGACATAAACAAAACATGCACTAAAACAAATTGTATGGAATGTACTCTCTGATTAATTAAGAGTAAGGTATGGTTTTGGTTTCAAATTCATGTAAAGTTTTGTTGTAACCATCAATTAGAGCTCCACCTGTAGCTAAAGCGACAAAAACACCTCCAGCACCTGCAATCATCCATTTACGACTTTCTGTTCTTAACCAAGCTTGGTCAAGACTTTGTTCGTATAGTCCTTGATTTCTGAGAGTACCTTCAGCTAATTCCACCAAACCACCTAACCGCTCATCAACATCAGTTTTACTCAGATCAAGATCTTCCCCTCTCTCATAAAATCCTAGCATAACCTGAGCCCAATCCTCATACCAGTCAGCTTGACGTATTTGTCGATATATACCATTCATATCGTCAATTAATATATCTCCCGGTGAAAACAAATGGTCAAATGCAGGTAAATCTCCTTCATCCTGATCCATATACATAAAGCTCTCAGTTGCACCCATTAGTGACAAAGCAATTAAATCCATTTCTTCAATAGTGTAAATACCATCATCATCAAGCCCTTCAATAGTAGCTAAATGATCCATTCTTTTTTGAATTTCTTCAGCAACTTCACTTTGCCAATAATTTGGATTAAACATATCATACTGACCCATAATATATGCCGATCCATAAGTAAACATAACACCAGCAGCAAGTGCTGCTCCCAATAATATCCCTTTGCCAAACATTGGTTCTGGACTCATAGCCTGATTTCTTACATCCATTTGTACATCACATTCCTTAGAAATAAAGTAGTTTATTTAAATCTTATGTGGTTGTAACTATTTATAAATTAGGACAGTGAATACAGCTTAATTTCTTAAAGTCACTCATCAGTAGCAATTCATTCACAATATTTATAAACCAATAAAATATCCTATGAATATGCAAATCACATCTCCACAATTAATTGGTGAAGTAAAATCATTAGAATGTGGACATTTTCTTTATTTTTGTGCTTTTTATCCTGAAATTGATAAGGATATATCTAAAGATATATTTCAAACTGCAATGACAGAAATTGGTGATGGTACTAGACAGATTGGATTATATAAAATCCTCCAAAAACAAAATCTATCTGATAAAGAGATCAAATCATGGTTACCAACAAGAAGTATTCTCTTAAGTCAATCACTTTATCAAGAAGAAATAGATGAACTCAGTTATTTAGCACACCAAGGATTAGTTGAAAATGGACTCAATCCAGATCTAGTAGAATTACACTACTTTGAAGACTTTGGAAACAGAGCAAATTTTGCTGTGTATTTTGACCTACACAAAGACATCAAGCAGATCCTGGAAAAAATGGAAACTGTAATGGATATTGATGTTGTTAGAGTAGAAGAAACAGGAAGGTATTTTCAACACATATTCAAATGTTATGAATCAGTTTCACCAGGAATGTATTCTGAATTATTTGTAAAAGCAGCCTATAGAATTCCATGGGATTTGTATGAATAAAAATCCCCTCTCCCAGAAATCCCCAGAAATTGTGAACAACTTCTGTTTTGAACTGGGAACCTTTCGGTCACGGCTGGCAAGTTTTCATTGTTTCTTAATAGAACCTCAACTTGCACCTACAGCCGAACGCTCTGCCGTTGAGCTAAGAGGGGCTAAGTAAAAGTATTAATAAACCATATATAAATATTATGGATAATAAGCATGGTTAGCACTACCCTGGCCAGATAAGTGAGCGAGACCATAATCATCGTAAGAAACAATAAGGTGCAGTTTGTCAAATCTTAGGATAAATTTAGATTGGTTTTGCTAGTAAGCTAACAAAATGTCGAGTGAACAGGCCCGGCAGTGCTAACCAAAGAACAAAGTAAAAAACCCAATTAAAAAGAAAACCTTAAATACGACTTAATTGATCCAAACAAAATTCTCATGAATAACAGTGGGAGGTGCACAAATGAGCTTTGAAAACAAAGAAATGGATGATCTTGAGGAATGGTGATTAAACCTTTTAATAAGTAACTTATTTTTTTTATTCTGTTTGTTCAAGTATTCTATCAATTATAAACCAAAATCATCAATAAACTTATTTATCATCTCATACTTATCCAAAAACTGAAAACCTTTATCAGTAAGACTAATACATTTCCCTTTTTTATCTTTAACTTCTCTAATAAATTCCTTTTCCTTTAACTCTTCAAAATACTTAGCAAAACCTTGAGAAGAAAGATTAGAATATCTAAGTAAAGGTGTTGGTTTAATTGAATTCTTCTTATCTCTGATAATTCTTAAAATATCATAAATCACTTCTAGTCTTTGTCTTTTCCCCATTTTATAACTCTTAAGATCCTCATCACAATCAATCCAAACATACCAAGTGACAGTAAATTCAAAATAACTCTCACAAATAAGGTGAATCTCATATCTGACATACTCACTACATTAAGTAGCCAAAAAACAAACAACAATACATAAACAATATACATTGAATTAAAAGGTTGTTTTCTTAAAACAGCTGCAAGTAAAATCAAAACAAAAAAGCCAAGTTGAGCTAAAATAAGCACAGTTGGATTATTAAAAAACAACACTAATAGTGCTAATAAAACTGCAAGTATATGTGGGCTAACAATCCCATCTAATTTTTTCCAAAGCACACTATAAAACAAAGACATAATAGCAACAGTGCTAAAGTAAGTTGTTAATAATAAACTAAAATGCATTAAATATCTGGGTGGAAATAATCTTAATCCAAAATTTAAGATTGAAATAGGTATGAACAAAAACCTACATAAATACGCAACTCCAAAAAACAAAAATGCATGCCTAAAATACTTAATACCCTTGTGGCTTGATAAATCTTGTAGATCCTTTGTCTTTATGTAAATAAAAATACAAAGCACAATAACTGCTACAGAATACAAAGCTTCAAATCCAATTAAGTGTAATGGCATAGGTGGCCGCATAAAATATTTGCAGCTCCTTTTATTTATAAATTCTATGGATCTTTAGTCTATTTATCCTTTAAAGCAGCATGAGCCGCAGCCAATCTTGCAATTGGAACTCTGTACGGAGAACAACTCACGTAATCAAGACCAATCTTATGACTGAATTCAATGCTTGATGGTTCACCACCATGTTCTCCACAAATACCAAGCTCAATCTTAGGATTAGTTTTTCTACCCTTTTCAACAGCAATCTGCATAAACTTTCCAACACCTGCTTGATCAAGTGCTTGGAAAGGATCTCTTGGGTAAATTCCCTTTTCCACATACTCCTTTAGGAACTTACCAGCATCATCCCTTGAAAAACCACATGTCATCTGAGTTAAATCATTAGTTCCAAAACTAAAAAACTCAGCTTCCTTTGCAATTTCATCTGCAGTAATAGCAGCTCTTGGAATCTCAATCATGGTTCCAATCATAATGTGAAGATCCATGTCATGATTTTTCAGTGTCTCATCAATTACTTGCTTTACAACTTGCTTTTGATCAGCTAATTCTTTGACATTTCCAACCAAAGGAATCATAATCTCTGCAGTAACCTTAGTCTTCTTTTCCTTTGACACTTCACAAGCAGCCTCAACAATAGCTCTTGCCTGTATCTCAGTGATTTCAGGATAAGTTATTCCTAACCTACATCCTCTATGACCAAGCATAGGATTAAACTCATGCAAATCAGAAATTGTAGCTTTAATTTTATCAATGGTCACTCCCATCTCATTTGCAATCAATTTAATATCTTCCTCACTGTGAGGCAAAAATTCATGTAAAGGTGGATCTAATGTTCTTATAACAACTGGTTTATCTTCCATAACCTCAAACAATCCCTTAAAATCAGCCTTTTGAAATGGAAGTAAATCATCTAAAGCTTTTTCTCTGGCTTCCTTATTATCAGCAAGAATCATCTTTCTAACATGTTTAATTCTCTCACCATCAAAAAACATATGTTCTGTTCTGCATAATCCAATACCTTCAGCACCAAAACCAATTGCAGCTTTAGCATCTCTTGGAACATCAGCATTAGCTCTCACACCAATCTTCCTGAAAGAATCTGCCCACTCCATGATCGATGCAAAACTTCCACCAACTTCTGGATCTTTGACAGGAAGCTGACTCTTAAACAATTCTCCAGTACTTCCGTCAAGAGTAATATAATCTCCTTGTTTAATGGTTGTGCCACTAACTAGAAATTGTTCTTTGTCATAATCAATAGCAATATCACCACAACCAGCAACACAGCATTTACCCATTCCACGTGCAACAACAGCAGCATGACTAGTCATACCACCTCTTGCAGTAAGAATTCCTTTGGCAGCATTCATTCCCTCAATATCCTCTGGGCTTGTCTCAATCCTAACCAAAACAACATCCTTTCCTTTCTGAGCCCAATCATAAGCAGTATCAGCATCAAAAACAACCTCACCAACAGCAGCACCTGGACTTGCTGGAAGACCTCTTGCTAAAACCTCATGCTTATTCTTAGCTAATGGATCAATCTGTTTGTGTAATAATTGATCTAATTGATTTGGATCAACCCTTAACACAGCCTCTTTTTTATCAATCAATCCTTCGTAAACCATATCAACAGCAATCTTTACTGCAGCTTGCGCAGTTCTCTTTCCAGACCTTGTCTGGAGAATGTAAAGTTTACCTTTTTGTATTGTAAACTCCATATCCTGCATCTCTTTATAGTGCAGCTCAACCTTTTTGTAATTATCAACAAGCTCGTCATATACTGGTTGATTAATCTTCTTCAACTCTTCAATATCAAGAGGAGTTCGAATTCCAGCAACAACATCTTCTCCCTGAGCATTCATTAAAAACTCTCCATAAAATTCATTAGTTCCTGTTGATGGATTTCTTGTAAACAAAACACCAGTTCCAGAACTCTCTCCCAGATTGCCATAAACCATAACTTGCACATTAACAGCAGTCCCTTTTAATCCAGTAATGTTATTAATTCTCCTGTAAGACACAGCTCTCTTATTTGACCAAGAATCAAACACAGCATCAACTGACATCTTTAGCTGCTTAATAGGATCATCTGGAAACTGTTTGCCAACATTATCAACAATAATCTCTTTGTATTTGTCGACCAATTTCTTTAAATCATCTGCATCAAGTTCTGTATCAAACTTAACACCTTTAGTTTCTTTGGCATAATCCAAAGCCTCTTCAAACTTATGATGATCAACACCCATCACCACATTACCAAACATCTGGATAAATCTTCTATAAGAATCCCAGGCAAACCTCTCATTACCCGACTTCTTAGCCAAACTTAAAACAGTCTTATCATTCATACCTAAATTTAGTACAGTATCCATCATCCCCGGCATTGAGATTGCGGCTCCTGACCTGACAGACAAAAGTAAAGGATTTTCTTCATCCCCAAACTTTTGACCCATATCTTCTTCTAACTTTTTTATATTCTCTTCAATTTCTTTTTTCAAACCCTCTGGCCACTTGTTTTCTTTATTAATATAACCACAAGCTTTAGTTGTTAGAGTAAAACCAGGAGGAACAGGAATCCCAATATTTGTCATCTCACTTAAATTAGCACCCTTGCCACCAAGAAGTTCTTTCATCTCTTTTTTTCCATCACCAAAATAATAAACATATTTCATATAATACACCTCAATATTGTTTTTATAAATACAAGTTTTAGATATGGTTTTATAAATATTGTTAGAAATAAAAACAACTGTTAAATAATCTAGATAAGATAGAGATTATTTCTAAGGCAGTTTCTAGCGATAATTTATTAAATATCTGTGTTTAACTCAAAAACACACATGGTATATCCGAACTTTATTAATAAGCATCTTGAAGAAGCATTAATCAAACCTGATCACACAGGTGAGCAAAAAAGAAAATTCAAAAACAAAATTCCTGAAAAATGCATAATAACTTATCAAGAAGAGGTTTTCAATTTTATTTACAAAAAACATCGTCACAAAGCAAAAAAACTTAGTGCAGAAACATTATGGGGATGCAAAGCATATTACACAGAAAAATTTGTTTTTGTATTGATGAATGGGGTAGGAGCACCGCATGCAACAATTGTATTTGAAGAACTCATTGAACTTGGAATTAAAGAATTTTTAAACATTGGAATTGCAGGAGGTCTTGAAAAACCCGGATTTTATATTTGTGAAAAAGCAATAAGAGATGAAGGAACAAGCCAGCACTATTTGCCTCATTCAAAATTTTCATATCCTGACAAAGAACTCACAGAAAAATTAGAGCAGTCGTTTAATAAACTGAATATAAAATATACAAAAGGAATAAACTGGACAATAGACGCTTTTTTTAGGGAGACAAAATCTGAAGTTGAGGAATACAAAAAACAAGGTGTTCTTACAGTTGAAATGGAGATATCTGCATTGTTTGTTGTGGCAAAAATCAGAAAAGTGAAAATTGCAGCAGCATTCTTCACAAGTGATGTGTTTGCAGACAAATGGGAAAGCCTCTATAAAAAAGATCTTAAATTAGTGATCAACAGCTTGGACACACTAGCAAAAGTAGCAGTTGACTGTTTCAAAGGTTAATACAATAAATAAAAATATGGATCTTAAGTGTACATTATCCCTTCTTCTTGCTTATAAATTAGCACATTCTTACTTTGCTTAATCATGGAGGTGAAAACATGAAAAAACACTTAATTGGCTTGTTTGCTCTATTTGTATTAGGAATTGTGGCAACAGGCGCAGTATCTGCCTTTGGCGGATTGGGAAAACAAGTTAACAAAGAAGAAGTCATTGGGGCTTTAGAAGCTGATGACTTTGATGCTTGGAAACAAGCAATGCAAGCAGGTTTGAATGAAGAAAACTTTGAGCACATGAAAGAGATGCACTCAAACAGAGCTCAAAGAATGGAGCATAGAGAAGAAATCAATGCTGCATTAGAATCAGGAGACTATGAAGCTTGGAAACAAGTAATAGAAAGTCTTGACAAAGAACCAATAATTGCTGAAAAAATTCTTGATGAAGAAGACTTTGATACATTAGCTGAACTCCACCAAGCAAGGCAAGACAAAGACTTTGACACTGTCAAAGAGCTTGCAGATGAACTTGGCCTAGAAAAACCCCACAAAGGTTTTAGAAAAGCTAGATTCAGACAAAAAATGAGTGCTGAAAACTAGTTTTTTTGGAAGAGGAAACTCTTCTTTTTTATTTTTTAAAGTGGACGACACATCCACTTTCTTTATAAATACTCACCCTAGGAGGAACAAATATGAAAAAACAAAATATGATCTTATTTGGATTGATAATATGCTCTTTAATACTTATAGGATGTCAGGAGACAGAATCTGATTCCACAGAAAATACAGACCATGATTGGAAAAACAGCCCTTCTGAGATCAATGACATTAATGAAGAACAAAGACAGAACATGTTAGAGGAAAGAGAACAGATCGCACAACAAGCTTGTGATGAGAAAACAAAAGGAGATCTTTGTATTATTGAGAACCCAATGGGTGAAATGCAAGGAACCTGTTCAATTATAAACAATGATTTAACTTGTTTAGGAAAAAGACCCCAAAGATGAAATCAAAACTCTTACACTTGGAAAATGTGTGGAAAATATACCAAATGGGTGAAATAGAAGTCCCTGCATTAAGAGGCGTAAGTCTTGATGTAAAAAAAGGAGATTTTGTAGCAATAATTGGTGCATCCGGTTCTGGTAAATCAACAATGATGAATTTAATAGGATGTTTAGACATCCCAACAAAAGGATCAATCTATCTTAAATCAAGAGAAATTAGTTCACTTACAGAATCAGATCTTGCATCATTAAGAGGACATACGATTGGATTTATATTCCAACAATATAATCTGATACCCACAATAAGTGCATTTGATAATGTAATGCTGCCTTTAGAATTCTTAGAATATGGTGAAAATCAAGCTTCAAAAAGAACAAGTAAAGTTCTCAAAATGGTAGAATTAGAAGGAAGAATTCATCACCTTCCAACTCAATTATCTGGCGGGCAGCAACAGAGAGTAGCTATTGCCAGGGCACTAGTTCATGATCCTGAAATAATTCTTGCTGATGAACCAACAGGTAATCTTGATTCCAAATCTGGAAAAAAAATAATGGAATTTTTAAAGAAATTAAATAAAGATGGAAAAACAATTGTCATGGTCACTCACGATCTAAAACTAGCAAATTATGCTAATAGTATAATTGAATTAAAAGATGGAAAAATTATCAAAACAATTGCGAGGTAAAAACAAAATGAAAAAAACGAATCTATTCACAATCATAATATTGCTGATTGTGTTAACTATGGCAGGAGTTGAGGCAGCGGTAACTAGTTCAAGCACATCTGGTACACTAGATGATTCCTCTGCAATCTCAATAAGTCTCATTAATCAGGATCCAGATCCAGCAATAGCTGGAGATATAGTTGAAGTGAGACTGGGTATAGAAAATATTGGTGGAGAAACTGTCAATGACTTAATAATTGAGCTTATCCCAGAATATCCTTTTAGTCTTGTTTCTGGTCAGAATGCTGAAATAAAGGTTGGTACTATGAATGCTTACCAAAAGGGAGACAACATGAGAATCATAAAATATGAAGTGCGTGCTGATAGAGAAGCCACAGCTGGAAGCTATGAACTAAAAATAAAATATTATGAAGAAGACTCGGTAATTGCAACTCAAAAAAGCTTATCAGTGGATATACAAAGTAGGGAAAGTGCTGAAGTTATTTACATTGACCAAGTAGAATTAATTCCAGGTAAAATCACACCCCTAAAATTCACAATTAACAATGTTGGTTCAGCACCGCTAAGAGATTTATCTTTTCAATGGGAAAATGAGGATGATATAATCCTACCTGTAGGATCAGACAACACAAAATACATCAAATACATAGAAGTTGGAGGAGACAAAGAACTTAATTTTGAAGTGATTGCAAGTGCTAATGCAGATCCAGATTTATACAAACTTGACCTTACTCTAACTTATGATGATCCTTTAACTGGAGAAGAAAAAGAAATTAACACAAAAGCAGGAGTGTATGTTGGAGGAGCAACTGATTTTGATGTTGCTTTCTCAGGTAACTCAGGGGGTGAATCTTCTTTTTCAATATCAAATATTGGAAGTGTTTCAGCAAGTTCTGTAACAGTAAAAATACCTGATCAAACTGGATGGAGAGTAAGTGGTAGCAATTCAGTGATAATTGGTAATCTAAATGAAGGTGATTATACAATTGCTAGTTTTAATCTGCAACAATCCAATTTTGGTCATGCAGATACACAAAAGGTTAGGGGGGAAGATGATAAATTTCAACTTCCTCAACAAGAAGATTCAAAAATTGTTTTAGAAGTAATATACACTGATTCCCGAGGAAATAGAATAACAGTTGAAAAAGAAGTTGAAGTGGATTCATCAGCGTTCATGACAACAAATGAGGATGGATCAAAAAATACTCAGATGGTAGGCGCAAGAGGAGACAGAAAAAGTCCATCACAACAATTATGGGACACTGGAAGATGGGTATTGTTAGGAATAATAATACTTGTTACATTTGTATTGTCTCACAAAAAATACAAAAAAGAACGATTGAAAGATCCAAACTATACTTCCAAAATGTTGGTAAAAGACATTCTAAGAAAATTCAGGCCAAAAAAGACAACAAATAACAAATCAAAGTTCAAGGTGAAAAAAATAACATCCAGAAAATAAGGTAACATAGATGAAACTTAGTAAAGCACTAAAACATGCCATAAATATGGTAATACATGCACAGCTTAGAAGCTGGCTTACCATACTAGGTATTGTGATCGGAGTTGCAGCAGTAATCTCAATAGTGTCACTAGGAGAAGGACTCCAAGAAGATATGGATTCACAACTTGGTAACTTAGGTGGAGATATACTAACTCTTTCAGCAGGATATTCCAGTGCTCAAGGATTTGGACCTGGCAGAGGACATGGGGGAGGAGGAGAATCTTCTACAGCAACAGAAGAGGATGTAGAAATTGATAATACTGATCTTCAAGTCTTAAAGGGGATAAGTGATATAAAATTATTAGATACACAAATTAGTGGGAGCGCTGAAATTTACTATGTGGCTGAGAAAGGAACAGTAAGTGTTACCGGTGTTGATCCAGCAACCTGGTCTCAGATAACTACATCTGAAATAGCTGAAGGAAGAATGCTTGGACCATCAGATACAAATGTCATTGTAATTGGTGGACGCTTGGCTAATGATTTTTTTGACAAACAATTAGGAATAAATCAACTTGTAACAATAGAAGATAAACTATTTAGAATAGTTGGTATATTGGATGACACATCAACTTCAGTTTATATGCCCATCAATAGTGCTTATGAAGTTTTGGAAGATAAAGAAAAAGGAGTGTATGATTCTATTGTTATACAAATAAAAAATGAAGATGAGCTGGATCTAGCAATTGAAAACATTGAACATAAGTTAATGATCTCCAGGCACGTGACAGTTAATACAAAAGATTTTACATTAAGCTCAAACCAGGCATCAAATGAAGCAAGAGCTGAAATGATGAATTCAATGACAACATTCTTAACAGCAATTGCAGCTGTAGCCTTACTTGTTGGTGCAGTAGGTATTGCTAACACAATGTTCACGTCTGTTCTTGAAAAAACAAAAGAAATAGGTATTATGAAAGCCATAGGTGCAAGAAACAAAGATATCTTAACAATATTCTTACTAAATGCAGCTCTAATTGGTCTAATCGGTGGATTATTAGGTGTGATATTTGGTGTAATCCTATCTGGATTTTTACCCATATTAATGGGATCTTCTGGTGGAATTATGAGCCGATTTGGTTCATCAGTTGTAAGTATGAAAAGCATAGTGATGGCTATGGGGATCTCTGTCTTTATTGGAATATCATCTGGTGTAATACCTGCTCACCAAGCCTCAAAACTAAAACCTGTGGATGCTCTAAGGTATGAGTGATCTGTTAGGTAATACTTAAAATAGGAGAATACACCTCTTGTTAATTTGGGTAAACTGGTTGAGCAGAATTAGAAACACATATGAATAACCTGTAAATTCTTTGCCGTATGAGAATTCCCAAAAAATATGGTCATTCTAGAATAGATTCCTGTCCTTTTTGTGGAAAACAAGCTGTAATCAAGAATAAACAAGAAGTTCCAGTATGCCAAGCTCACAAAGAATCATTAATAGAGAACTTTCATTGTGTTTGTGGAGAATGGTTAGATGTAGTATCTGGCAAATGGGGGCCTTATTTTAAGTGCTTACATTGTGGCAATATCAACTTTAGAAAAGGACTTGAGATGAATGAGGGTTTTAATGACAAAAAGCCGGAAACTAAGTCTACAGAGCCCCAAACACCCCAAAAAGACAAAAAACCAGTCACAGTAAGATCTGATGAAGTGGATTTCTTAGATTGGTAAATAAAACAATTACTCTACTTTAACCACTAATAAGTGATAAAAAACCGGAAGATTTATATAGTTGTTTTACGCTATAGTATGTATGAGTGCTACAAGTGCTAATACGGGAATAAAGTACCTAATTGGCAAACGACGTGTAGTTTGGCATTTCTCAGATGGTAATGGATCAAAATATGCTCATGTTGTTCCAATATCTTCATTAGATGAAGAAATACAAAAAAAGTTTGAAGATTGGGATTTTGTTCAAACTGGATATCATACTGTTGAAAAACTTATTCTACTAGCTTTGACAAGGGAAACTGATAATGATAAAGTATTAATTGGAATGTATGATTCAAGTTATCTAGGAGCACATCCTACAGATCTTGGACTCATTTTTCAGCATGTAATTCCACTAGATACAGACCATACTCCTACAGGGGAATACCATCGAGTTATCGACCTATTATTAAGAAATGGATGTGCTGCATCATACGAAGAGAGTCACAATAGCAGCTTGGCGCATTGTCCCTAAACTATATATCTTTTCTTACTATTTTTAAATAATTAATCATAGCAAAATTTATATATTATTTTAATTCTTTTAAATTAATGGCAAAAAACAGTTTACATCTACTAGCTGGTTGCGAAGATCATGCTTTAGTAACATCTGGATCTACCAAATGGTATGAAAATGAGTGGCATGATATTTCTAATAATCATACAGAAGTTTTTAATGGTTATAGCAGAGTGATGGTTGGATTCCATGGACGGCAAGATATATACGATGATGATTTAGTATTGTTGGCACTAGTTCCAAAAGATTGCTGTTCTCCAAAGTTATTATTTGCAATGTATGGTGCTCAAGATTATAACTGTAGATCAATAAATTTTGGAAGTGTTGCAAAAGGTCTCTTAGCAGATAAAAAAGATTTTATTGATAACTTACTTGAACAATACATTAAACCACCTAAAGTATCAGAAGATATTGAACACTAAAAAATAAAAAAACAAGAAAAAAATAAAATCTAAGCGTTGATTTCTACAACCTTTACTTTAAAATTCAATGTCTTGCCTGCTAGCGGATGATTAAGATCTAAAGTAACCTCTTGATCATTAACATCTTTTATTGTTGCTGGCATTTGTTGTCCATTAGGGAGAGTCATAACCAAAACCATACCTTTTTGAGGTTCTCGGTCAAGTGGCAATTGTGTTCTTGGGATCTTTCTTACAAGCTGTGGATTTGGATCTCCGTAAGCCAAACTTGGCTCAACTTTAACATCCTTTTCCTCATCTTTTTTCATCCCAACAATTGCTTTGTCCAGACCCTGAATAATCATGCCTGAACCAACCCCAAACTCCAAAAGTTGACCATGCTTTTCAGAAGAATCAAACACAGTTCCATCTTCCAATGTACCTGTGTATTCAACTTTGACTTTATCTCCCTTTTTGACAGCCATGTTTATTCAGCTTTTCGAACATTAACAGCTTTAGGTCCTCTCTCGCCTTCTTCAACATCAAAGACAACAGTATCTCCTTCTGAAATAGAGACTCCTTCTGCAAGACCAGTTTGATGTACAAAGTACTCTTGGTCTTCAGCTGCAATAAAGCCAAATCCTTTCATGTTGTTAAAGAACTTAACAGTTCCTTCCACATTCTCTTTAATCATATTGTTTTCCTCCAATAAATTTTTCACTCAGAAACAGTTTTTGATATATTAACCAAGTTTAAGTTCCCGATTTTGATCTGTAATGTTAATTATCTTTTAAATGCTTTGGTTTTTGCATATATAAAGCAACATTACAAGTAAAATTTGAGGCAAATTTTATGGATTCAATCTAGAAATCATATCTTCACAGAATTCAATGTCTTTTTCTATAATCTCTGAAAGGTCTGAATCATATTGCCTTGCACCAGCCAGAGCTCTTTTGCATATATGAAATTGTTCAATAGCTCCTTGATAATCTCCTTCTTTTTCAAGATTTCTACCCCTATTAAATGCAGGCATTATCCTTTTTGCATAATAGTTAAAAGCGCTCGTTTCAACAACAAAGATATTCATCTTATCTGCAGGAAACCAGAAAAGGTATATCAATATTTTGGAAAAATCAAATAAATTTATATATTTTAAAGACAAAAAACATCTTATGTTGCCAATCCAGCTCAGTTTTCAAGAAGCAATAACATTTTTGGAACCATTAATATTATTCATAATTGGGATGGCAGTATATGCTATATTTATATTCCATTTTTACAAATTCATAGCAAAAAGAGATTTTGTCGACCTTGATCTAAACCAGTACAATGATTCAAAACATCCACTCTTTAACAAACTTAATGAAGTTCTGTTCTACATAATTGAGTATATTTTTTTAGTACCATTATTTACATTTATTTGGTTTGTTGTACTACTTGGACTATTAACATTCCTATCTGAGCAGTTGATGGTACAGCATTTGATACTAACTTCAATGGCAGTTGTTGGAGCAATAAGAATAACATCATACTATAATGAAGATCTTTCATCTGATCTTGCAAAGTTATTACCCTTAGCACTCCTTGGTGTGTACATTGTTGACTCAAAATTTATTTCATTGTCAGAATCATGGAACACATTAATGCAAGTTCCATCAGAATGGAAAATGTTAATGTATTATCTGTTATTCGCAATAGGCTTAGAATTTGTTATGAGAATACTGCATTTAGTTATAGATGGTTTTTCTGATGAAAAAGCTGAGTAGGATCTAGTTATTAGTTCACTGGACATGTATGCGTCAGCCATTTAAGAAACCTTTATATACTACAATATTTCATGTATAAATACTCAATGAGATTTATCTCAAAAAACATAATTAAATTGGATAAGGAACTTTCAGATCTAGATATTTTCACAATAGATTTTATTAAAATTCTTGGACATTACACCGACTATGTTCTCGTAAGTGGTTATGTCTCAATATTATTAGGTAGAGCAAGGTCAAGTGAAGATGTTGACATAACAATTCCAAAAATGAATTTTGATAAATTTGAAAAACTATTGACTAACTTAAAAAAAGACTTTTATTGCTTAAATGCAGAAACTGATCAAGAAATATATAATTACATATCTGATAAAATTGCAGTAAGATTTGCAAAGAAAGGAAAAGTTATCCCAAATATGGAACTAAAATTTGCTAAAAATAGATCAGACATGTTAGCACTAAAAACCAAAATTATAATCCAACTGGGTACAATTGATTTATCAGTATCACAACTAGAACTTCAAATTGCATTTAAAGAACAAGTATTGAAATCACCAAAAGACATTGAAGATGCTCACCATTTAAGACAAATTGCTAAGGGAAAATTAGATGTGGAATTAATAGCCAAGCATAAGGGGATACTAAATGGGATTTAATGAAGACAACAACAAAGAAAGATTAAAATTTGTTGACAAATGGGCAAAGTTTGTTAGAGAAAATGAAGATAAGGTATGGTCAAATCAACAAAATGTGATTATTAATTCTAATCTTAAATCAGCAAACATATCTAAAGAAGATTATTTAAAGATGAAACAAGAATTTGCTTAATATGAAAACATTAATCATAACAGCTGGACTTCCAGGAGTTGGCAAAAGCTATGCAATGAGAATATTAACTCACTTGTTGGAGCAGAAAGGTTATCATGTGCATTACTTTGATTCTGACTTATTTGCAAAGGAATATGTGAAAAAGCATCCTGATTACCTTGATAAATCTCAAGAAGAACAAACAAAGATAAGACTTGAAACACATCAAGAAAAAATTATTGAAATGGATAGAAGGTTTAATAGCTTGTTTGGAAAAATAGATAAAAAAAGGATCATTCTGCTTGACACATGTTTTGATTTGCCTGATTCAAGAAAAATGTTTTACACCTATGCGAAAAAAGTAAACTTGTGGATACTTGAAATTACATGTCCCTCTGATACTGTCAAAAAAAGAATCTTTGAAAATCCTCATGAAGTTGAAAGAATGGTTGGTGATAAACAATCAAGATGGGACATACACCAAAAAATGAAATCATGGTGGAAACCAATTAAATGGAAAAATCATATGAAAATTGATTCATCAAATGATTTAGAAGCGCAGTTGAAACTTTTCATTATAAAGTTAATATTATAACCTAACAATTAATTCTTTATCTGTCTCTAATACCTGAAGGGTTAATGTTGTCTTATAGAAAGGTTAGTATCTGATCTTAATACTGTGGGCCAGGGATTGCAATAACCTTGTGAAACTGGTTTTTTCCTAACTAGATTGTCAGGAGAAAAATCATATAGTTTGGTTCCTAGTTCATCCCAATAGACTGTCACCCTTTCACCTGGATCAATTCCTACTGCTTTACACTCATCATCAAGTCTTAAAAATATAATCTTGCCTTCTGGATCAAATCTATGAAGATAGGCTCCATTGCTATCATAGTCTAGTTGTGCTGTTGAGATTCTTACAGGTCCTAAATATTCTTCTCTTCTTTCTAAAGTAAGGCCGAACTTACATTTGACATAGTTCCAATACTGTTCAATTGCTTCTTCAAAATTGGATCCTGCTAATAGTTTCATAATTAATAAGAAACACATAAAATATATAAATTTTCTTGAATCATTTTGTTATCATTTCAGTGAATGAATTAGATATAGAATTAAATCTCTCTATTTTGAACTCTTTTCATAATTTTGTGTAAATTCTGAATATTATCTATTGTAATTACCAAAATATGTTTAGTTTATTTCAGTCTGTAAAACTCATCAAAATCTTTTGATCTCTCAAACTCAAAACCAATCTCTGAAAACAACATTTCTACCTTACTAGAATCATATATCCATCCATTCTTGTTTCTTAATAAATTCTGAACATGATCTGGATCAGCATACTTTGCCCATCTCATAACAAAATTACTGCAATCCCTTAGCGGAAGAGAAACTAATAGCCCATTTCTTGAAACTCTTCTTGATTCTTCTAGTATATTCCTAACTCCTTTTTTTGTTGGAATATGTTCCAGAATCTGAGGTAGCAAGACAACATCAAAACTTTTTGAAGCATAAGGTAAAACACTTCCATCCCCAATACAAAATAATACTCTATCCTTAATACTTTTGCTAGTTCTTGCAACAGCTTCCTCCAACCTACCTTGTGAAATATCATAACCTGCAGCATAAGAAATTGCTTTTTTTTCTAGCAAGGTTCTGAATATGTAGCCTTCAGCAGTTCCAACTTCAAGAATTGTATCTGATTCATGAAAATAGCTTAGTTCTTTAATCACTTTTTCTGGAGTATTAAAAAACTCGGCCCATACTTCTGCTTCAAATAAATTATAGAAATTTTGAAAATTCATCTTTATTATAGGGAATAATTATTAATATAAAAACCTTATTAGTTTAGTAATTAATCAAGTTCTAAAGCTTCTAATATCAAATCAAGCTTTTTATTAATCTCTTTTAATTCATTAGAGCCAGATCTGCCTCTGCCAGAGTCTCTGCTTGGTTTTTTAAAACAATCACTGCAATAAACAGGCTTGCTAGAAGTTGGTTTAAATGGCACTTCACATGTCTTTCCACACTTATCACAAGTTACCTCATGCATTTCAGGTGATCTTCCTCTGCCACCTCTTGAGTCTCTTCTAGGGCGTCTACCACCTGAGGATTCTCTTCTACCAAATCTAGGTGGTCTGGAATCTCTTCTTGAACCTCTGGAATCTCCACGAGAACCTCTATTATTTCCTCTGTCTGATCTGCCTCTTCCTCTCCCTGAACCTCTTCTCTCTCTGGGTGCCATTGTATGCAAGTGGTTGCCTGTAAGTATATATATGTGTTTGCATTTGTATACTTCACAAGATTTATTATTGATTTTATATCTCCACTATACCATGAGTGATGTAAAGTACTGGTGTATCCGTGGAGCATATAGGTTTTTCACTTTCTATAAAAACAGGGAAATCATTGGCCTTGAAAACTTCCCAAAAAAAGGTCCAGTTGTTTTTGTTGCTAATCATATTAAAAGTAAAGGCCCAACAAACATTGTATCAACACTACCAGTGAGATTTCATATCTGGGTGAAAGCAGAACCTGTTGATTATAAAACTGCACCAGCCTATGTAAGACAAGATTACTTGGAAAAAGAACTCAACTTACCAAGAATTCTGTCCTACCCTCTGTCCTATCCTATAGGCTTGGTAACTGCAGCTATGATGCATGGAATTGATGCTATCTCAGTCAATGACTCTGATGGATCAATAATAAACACATTCATAAAAACACAGAATTTATTGGAACAAAAAAAGTATGTACTTATCTTTCCAGAAGACCCAAGTAAAGATCCTGTTGATGTAGAGTCTGGTACTAAACCTTTTCTATCTGGAATGTGTACAGTAGGAGAAGTTTATAAAAGGAGAACAGACAGTATCTTAGACTACATTCCAATAGGTGTTCATGAAAAAGGAATACTAAACATTGGACAACCTATTCCATACATTGGTGATCATGATGTATTATGTGATCAACTTGAAAACAGAGTTATTGAATTGTATCATGATCTTGTTTGAAAAAATGTAGTGAAATATTGTATCTTTTGTACTGGTGGATTTACATTCTTCTTTTAACATAAAGTGTTGATAATGCTTTGGTTACCACCATAACTCCCAGTACAAAATAAACACTGTAATGTATTGCTGATGCATCATTAAGATTTGTGATCAGATCATACAAAGCAACTCCAATTAAAGCCGCAATTGCAGCAAAAGAGCAATTTCTCTCAATAATCAGTTGATGCATTCTTTCTCTTTCATCATGGTGTTCATCAAGTTGCATTGAAATATGGATAGCATCAAGAGAGATCAATACTACAAATATAGCTAAGACTATTAATTTCATCCTTGTGATAATCAGTAATTAGTATTAAGCTCTCATCCCAAATATCAGAACCTTCACGGTTAAAACCAATAACCATTCCTGGCTGGATCTTATTGAGTTTTTCAAAATCAATCCCCTGTTCAATAATCCAATCTAATTGTGCATTATATAATTCTTCGTCCTCCGGATTGTCAAATCTACATCTTTCCATGTAAGCGCTTTTCATACCACTTGCAAAGATTTGCTCGTCTCTTTTCTCAGTCTTTGGAATCCTATGCTTTGCATTACTCATAAGATGAAAATATCCTTCTTGAAACTCTGGATCATATACACCCATCCCAGGAAATAGTTCTTCTGCTGTTGCTACAAAGAAATAATTTCTATCACTCATTAAATTACTTACACCATGCTTTTCTCTTAGTTCACCAGCAAAAAGCATAGCCCCAATACCTGAAGCACAAGCTGCATCAAAGAAAACACTATCGTCAAATTCAACAGATTCATCAGCAGTATAAACCCTATCATCCTTAACATCCAGCATAACAACACCAGGCGGAAGAACACTCGCATCTTCCAAAGCAGCCTCAATCAAATCATCAACTAAATATTCTTTTGTAATATCCATTTTATTAACCTTAACAATATATGTGATTATATATGGTGGATAAGAATCTAATATATAAATCTTTCTATTTTTATCACTGCGAAGTACTGAAAATCAGTATTTGTTACTAGTAACCAATCTCTTCTGTTTTTTCTTCTCACTATACTTATAAGGAACATAGATCTTTTTCTTAGTCTTAGGATCCATCCCACAATAATACATACAAGTTGAAACACTCATGGGTGTTGGAGTAAACACCTGCACATGGTCTGTATTAGTCAACTTAGACAAAGCATCTGCTAACTCCCTTGACTCTTTTTCAGTTGAACCAGGATGAGCAGTAATAAAATAATAAGATAACTTTTCTTCAGGAGCAATTTTTCTAAACTCATCCAGGAATTTTTTCAGATCCCCTTTTTTATTCATCAGCTCAAGCACTTTTTTATTAACATGTTCAGGCGCAATTCTCAATGTATCAAAGGTATGATGATCAACCATCTCTTTCATCAGTTCAGCTGAAAATAACCTGTATCCTATACCACTCTTAATATTTACTTTATCAACATCTTTTATCTTCCTTGCCTTTTTTAGCAAAGACAACAGTTTGTTCTGAGATCTATCCAAAACCTTGCAATCCATACAATCCTTATCACACTTATCACAATCACTCCCATACATATTAACAGTCGGCCCTGTCAGATCATCAATCTGGCCCCTGAATTGAGGATGCTTAGTCAACTTTTTAATCTCATCAAGAATTGATTTTTCAGACCTTGAAACAATTCTCTCACCTTGCGTTAACTTAATAGAGCAAAAATTACATCCGCCATAACAGCCCCTATGAGTCACAACACTAAACTGAAAACCTCGCAAGCGCTTCGGAACATCCCTTGAATAATCAAAAGAATAGTAATAATCCAGATCTTTTGTTGAGTATACAAAAGACTTATACTGCAAAACATATCTTTTACCGATTCTCTCAGCAAGATTTTCTTTGTTGGAAAACATCATCTGCATATCACAAAACTTTTCTTTGGACTCGTTAACTTCTTCGTGACTTGGCATCAGCTTAAATTCATCCGGCAGTTCTCTTTTCACAACGCAGGTTCCATTTATATTATCCAAGTTTTTATTCTGTTTTAATTTAGAAGCAATCTCCAAAACCTGTTTTTCACCGCAGCCATAAACTAGAATGTCTGCTCTGGAATCAATCAATATAGGTTTTCTAAGCCTATTCTCCCAATAATCATAATGTGTAAACCTTCTAAGAGTAGCTTCCACCCCTCCGAGTACAATAACTGAATCATTAAAACTTTTCTTAATCCAATTGCTAAAAACAATATCAGCCCTATCAGGAACCAGTTGATCATAATCAAGATGCTTATCATCAACCCTTGACTTTTTCAAAGGTGTATAATTTCTAACCATAGAATCAACACTTCCCGAGCTGACACCAAAAAACAAATTAGGTTTTCCAAGTTTTTTAACATCTGCTTCTCTAGTTACTTTATCAATAACTCCAACAGAAAAACCCTTATCCTCCAATAGTCTCTTGATTATAGCAGCACCACATAAAGGATGATCAAAAAACTCATCACCCAAAACTAAAATTATATCATAATTCATTTGAAAATTAACTCCTTCTCCTTTTCTGTTAAATTCCTATACTTGCTTTCTCTTAGATCTCGCAATAAAAGCTTTCCAATCCCAATCCTTTTCAAATAAACAACATTGTATCCCAATACTTTCAGCATTCTCCTGACAATCCTTTTCTTGCCCTCATGAATGGAAATCTCTATCTTATTGCTTTTTAATCTCTTTACTTTCGCAGGATAAGTAGTATAATCTTCAACCCTAACTCCTTTCTCTAACTTTGAAATATCCTTCTCCCTAACCTCTTTGTCAAGCTCAACTAAATAAGTTTTATTTATTTCATACCTTGGATGCATGATCTTATTTGCAAAATCACCATCATTAGTCAATATCAACAATCCGGTTGTATCAATATCCAATCTTCCAACAGGAAAAACTCTCTCTCTTACATCAATATACTTCATAATAGTCTCATTATGAGGAGAACTAAGAGAAGTAACACAACCCATTGGCTTGTGAAATATTAAGTACACTAACTTTTGCTTTGTTACCAGTTTATCATCAACAAAAATTTTATCATTATCTGAAGCTTTGTCACCAATCTTTGCCTTCTTGTCATTAACCCTTACTCTTCCTTTCCTTATCAATTCTTCAGCCTTTCTCCTGGAACAATGACCATACCTGCTCAAAAGCTTCTGTACACGGTGCATAAATAAAACTAGCTTGCTTTATAATATAAATTTAATGGAAAAAACCCTTAAACCAAAGAAGCTTTAATTATCTTCACTTCATCTAAGGGTTTGTCATTCCTGTCACTAGAGACCTTTGCAATCTTGTCCACAACATCCATTCCTTCAACCACTCTACCAAAAACTGGGTGCTTTCCATCAAGAAAATTGTTATCAACCAGGTTTATGAAAAACTGACTTCCCCCAGTATTAGGTCCAGCATTAGCCATAGAAATAGTTCCTCTATTGTTCTTATCCAAATCAGTACCTGTGAACTCATCTTTGATAGAATAACCTGGATCTCCCATCCCTGTTCCTGTTGGATCTCCTCCTTGAATCATAAACCCATCAATAATCCTGTGAAAAATCACCCCATCATAAAAACCATCTTCAACTAGATCTTTAAAATTACCTGCTGTAATTGGCATCTCTTCATATAATTCAATAATAACATCTCCATGATTAGTTTCAAGCTTAACTTTTGTAGTTTCCATTTGACATCCTCCTATCAAAATCATCAATAAAATGAAGATTATTTTTTTCATAATAAAATCAAAATTAGAGTTGTTTTTAAACTTTGCTATTAAAAAAAACAAATAAAACAAATCACTCACTTTGAGAATCATCCTGAAAAAAGCTTGAATAAGCTGCATCATATTCTTCTTCTGAAATGATCTGTTTTTTAATTAGTAAATTAATTAGAACATCAACCTTATCATTGGCATGGTCAGCCAAATCTTCAGTACTCATTTCTTGTTCCTGAGTATCATCTAGATTTTCTGCACTTTCCATCTCTTGAGTTGCAGGTTCCACTTTCGGCACTTCATTGCTTGGACTAAATTCTTCCATTTTAAACCTCCTGTTTTCAGAATTGGATGTTTATTTCAAGTATTTAAAGCTATCTTTTGAATTTGTGTAGAATAATTTACTGCCTTTTTTACCACTCTTTAGTTAATATAAATCAAAAGATTTAAATATGAACAATATACATCAAAGCTGAATTCTGTTCCAAATTCACAATATGTGGAGATGGATAGTGTTTTTGATTCCATAATCAAATGTTTAGATTATCTTGACGAACATGGTGAAAATGAGACTCCTTCTGCAAGAGCTATTGTTCATGTGATGCAAGAAAAATTTTACTTGGGCGCAATTGATCTGTTTTTAGATAGAGCCAGAGCTTCAGCTCATAAACAAGATTATAAATCAGCTGAGCGTTTGATATCACAACTTATTGACATAGATGCTAGGACTGATGATGATCATGGAGATTTATTTGACGAAATTAGAAAAAACTGTTATCCAATCTCAGTTGATGCATTATACAATGAAGCACTTTCTACAGTTTCAAGCGAGGAAGCTACTCCTCATGATAAAGATAATTATGTTTGCTATCTCTCACAATGGGGAAGATTGAATGACCAAGATGTAGTAGTTATGGTTGAAAATGTTGTGGCTGCATATGAAAATTCTTTGCTCGAAGATTAATAATAACAAACTATAAAAACACAAATTCTTTTGAAAGCAGATTAGAGGTGATCTTATGAAAAAGCGAGAAAAAGAAGCAATTGTAAAATTACTAGGGGGTCTAGGTTTAGTTGTATTACTAGCAGGATTGGTTACACCATTGTACGATTTCATGTATGGTCTGGTTGCAGCAATAGCAATATGGGTATTTTCAGGAGCAGTAGCCAAATACTTTGGTATTGAAGAAAAAAAGAAATAGTATATTCTATTTTTTTCCCCTTAATTTCTAGCCAAGTTGAATTTAGATATATTACAATAGAAAAAATTATATACCCTGTTTTTCTAAAATACATTATGAAAAAAGAGGTTGTAGTATTATCACTAATCCTATTACTAATAATTGGCTGTGCTGATCAAAAAGCAAATGAGGAGATTTCCGAAGAAAGAACAGATGATTACATTGATAAAACAAAAGACTCTATTAACCACCAAGATACAGTAGATTCCAATGAAATTGTACCTGCGCCGATTATCAATGAAAAAATCAAAGGATATTGGAGTTCTCGTTCTGGAATGGTCCTCTCAGAACTAGATGATGCTGAACAAATGAAAGAAATTGGCATCAACACAATTACATTTTCTCCTTCACACACTCATTCTCAAGAGGGTAAAGTAACTGAACGACCCGGTTCAGAATCAATGATAAAAAAAGCAATTAACAAAGCACATAAAGCTGGATTTCGAGTAATGCTAGAAACAACTCCTATGAACGCAGGCATAGTTGCTCCGAAAGTTACAGATGTAAGTTTATTTGAAGCAGTTGACAGCATGGCACGATTGCGAGCTCAATGTATTGCTGAAACAGCACTACCTGAACAATTAGTTGAGGAATATTTTAACCTTTCGTGTTTTCTTGCAGACATCTTTTTTGAACTAGCTGACCAGCATACAATTAACAAATTGGAAGTACTTGTTGGTTACATGAACGAACATGAAGCTCTGATGAACTATGATTCTTGTCAAAGACCATTTTGGATGAAGCATTTACCTGAATTTGTTCAAACATTGGATGAAGTATTAATCCAATTGTATGGCGCTAGTTATGGATCACTTGACCAAGGGCACCACATTGTTTCTGCACTTAAAAACTTTTGTGCAAGAGCTGAGGGAGAGGAAGTGCAAGAGTTGATATTTTCTTCAATATCCCCTTTAGGTGGTGTTGTACGCGGTATTGATGCACAAAATTATATGCTCTTTAATTCAGTGGAACAAGAAAATGGAGCAGATTTGGTTTTTGAGCAGGGTGACTATCTTGATGAACTCAAAAGAAAAATCAAACTTGCAAGAAGTATTGGGTATCAGGCAATAACTACAACAGTAAATGAAGATCAGCTTAGTGAGATTTCCAAACTATACCCCCTTTATAGAAGAATTGGTCAAACAGGGGGGAGAAAAGGACGTCGTCATAAAGTACAAATCCCACTTAATGAGCCACCAGAACACAATTATTCAGAACAAATGGCAGATAGGTTACTAGACGCCATCTCTGATCAACCCAACATTGGTTTACTAAAAAGATTATTTCCAAATGACTATCTTAATACTTTATTCACCACAGATTTTAGTCGAGTTGAAAAAAAAGTACTAAAAGGACTAAAACACATGGACATTGATAGAGACGCAATAGAGTATGAAGGACTGGGTGATTTGTATGAGACTATTGCTGCATTTTTGGTATCATTAAGTGAATTTGAAGCTCAACATCAGCATCCGATTGGGAGTAAGGTGGTGGTAAATAATAATATTGATGATTTTCGTGTTGAAGATCTTTGGACAGGTAGTGTGGGTGAAATACTTGATATAAACTTATCTGTTCTTTCTTTAATTGTGACAATAGGGAAAAAAAGAGGGAGGGGAAAGCCTAAAAACGATTATTATTGGGAAGATGAGTATTCATGTTTGCAGTTAGAAAAACCTGGCCGGAACTTTGAATATGGTCATCTGTTTTCTGGAGATGCCTTAATGCCTGGAGATATTGTTGAAATAATTAAAGTATCTGATGATGATGAATTCAATCCAGATGTTGGTAGCATCGCAGAAGTAATAGGTCCAACCTATGTAGTTAAATTCAACAAGATTGTAGACAAACGTGGCAGAGAACTTGACTTTACCTCAACAGAAAGATGTGTGAATCACGCCGTTATTGATGTAATTGAATATGGAACAGTTCATGATGTCCATGAATCTGTTGATGACAGATTCAGAAAAGCAATAGATAAATCAGAACTTGCAGAATTTAAGTTTGAATCATTTAACTATCAGGATGTTTTGGGTATTGTCCACCAAGAAGTAATCCAAGGTTATGGAAAAAGAACAATTTGCTGTACAGATCCCAATAATCCCCAAGATAATTTTATATTACTGACATATGTTGAACCCTGTGAAAAAGAAGAAATGGCATCATTTTCTTTAGATCCTTTCCAAGATTTGGTTAATAATAATTTTTCTGATAGTGCATTTTCAGACTTTGCAGCTGAAGTAAATCCTGTTTACATAAATATGAGAGTAATTGAAAATGGAAGACAAATTAATTATCTCGAAGGTAGAAGATAAACTCTTTTCACTTCTTGAAACTAGACTTACCCAATTAGATATACCTCAACTATTGGTAAAGAAGATAAAAATATGGGATGTTCTTAAAATAGAACATATCGATGATAAAACCTTTGGAGAAAATACTTCTTATGGTCCAGAAGGAATCATTCAAGAAATTAGAAATGATTATTTTTTAGGATCAATAATTGGAATAGGTGATCCAGCAGGCATATATGTACCAATAGCTTATTTTATTGCTCAACTCCACATAGATGAAAAATTTACAATGGAGTTGGTTTCAGGAGCCACAGTTCCTGGTGAATATAGAAAACAAGGAATATTCACAATGTTCATGGATGCTTATGAAGAGATTGCAACTCAAATTGGATGTGAATCACTAGTATGTGCAACAAATGAAAAAAATGGTTTGTTTAATTATCTTAGTGCAAGAGGTTTTGCAAAAGACTCAACAATACAAGATCATTATGGTGAAGGTGAACACGGATTTTTAATGAGTAAAGGACTATAAACTCACCGTGTAAATTACTTTACAGTATCATTCAAACACTTTGGAAAATAAGTAAACTTATGCTCACTAAGAATCATTGATAAATCATGTTGCTTTAAAGAATTACCCAAAATCTTCCTAATCTCCATTATAACTTCATTTGGCTCATCTCCAGTCTTAAGCCTGATCTCAAAACCAAAATCATGCTCAACAACCAGTTCATACAAATAAGTAACAAATTGATTTACTAAGAACAAAATTAGATGATCATTTTCCAACAGGATTATGATTTTTTATTAAATTAAGCAATTTTTATATACTAGTATTAATTGTTTATGCCTATGAAAATCACTGCAAACTTCATTACAACATTCAGACTAATATTGTTCTTTATTGGAGTTTCCTTTCTTTATATGAATAACAAAATCCTTCATCTACTGGTTGCACCAATTATCTTAATAGTTGTTTTACTAGATGCAGTTGATGGGATTGTTGCAAGAAAACTAAAGTCAGAAACTCAATTTGGAGCTTTTTATGATATTGCAGCTGATCGTATAGTTGAACTCACAGTCTATGTGGTATTTGCACAATTGGGTTACATAAGTGTCTTAATTCCATTAATAGTAATGGTCAGAGGAATACTAACTGGAATGATGCGAAGTGTTGGTGCACTAAAAAAGAAAGCACCATTTAAACTAAAATACACCAAAATAGGAAATTTCTTAGTGTCATCAAGATTTATGAGAGGAGGATATGGTGGGTTAAAGGTTGTAACCTTTGTGATGTTGGCATATTTATTCTATTTAACAAATCATGCTAATCCTGCAAACTGGTTTGTAATACTTGTAGATATACTGGTTTATTTGAGTGCATTAGTTTGCGTATTAAGGGGTTTACCTGTTATAATAGAAGGAACTTAATCTAGATCTCAAGCTTATCAAGTAAAATTAATATTAAGAAAGTGAAAGGAACAAAAGTTGTCTGTTATTTTTGCCTAATTACAAAAATATATTAATGAAATAATGTGTCAAAAGCTTTATGAGATGGTTTAAATATATAATCATTATAGCATTCTTTATTATTGGGTGTAATAGTAATAGCCCTGCCTTTGATAGCATTACAACTTCTGGTACAATATACAAAGATGAGACCTGGTCAGGAGTCGTGAATATTACTGGAGATATCCATATCCCTTATGGGGTAACACTCACAATAAAACCCGGAACCCAAGTTATCATGAAAGCTAACTATGATGATACCAGAGTGGGTGGTGAACATATAATTGATGAGGCAACAGATATAGATCCTTCTGCAACTCCAGAATATACAAAAACCCATATCAATTTTAATATACTCGGTGGTTTGTATGCTATAGGAGAACCAGATAATCCAATTATTTTTACCTCAGATGCAAAAGAACCCAAACATACAGACTGGGATGGAATGACTTTTGAGAAGAACAGTGAAGGAATATTAAAATATGTAATTGTTGAATACAGTCACACAGGCCCAGCACTACATGGAACGAACAAAGTTAACATATCACACAGTATAATAAGACACATATTCTGGGGTGGTCTACATGCATTTGAAAACTCACCTACTTTTGAATACAATGTCCTTTATGACATTGGCCATGAAGCATTTGATACTCACAAGGCAAGTCCAATAATTAGATTCAACAACATTAGTAATGCTAGAACAGCATTTGTTTTTAATTATTATAACCATGCTTCAAAAAACCCCATACTGTTTGAGAACAACATTGTAAAAGATTCATCCTCCATGGGTCAATTGCAAGAAAACGCATTTGTTATCATTAGAAAAAATACATTTATTGGTTCTGATAACACAGGAGGACCATGGCACTATAAAGGTTTTACACTTGACTCTGAAGTGCATTCAAGATGTTTAGCTCTAGCAGACAATGTGAATGTGGAAATTGTGAACAATATATTTTCAAACTTTGAAGGATCAGCAATCTGCTATGAAAAAATTGGTCCAAACAAAGGTATAGGACACACAACAAATATACCAGAACCATTTGAAATAATTGGGCCAATAAAAATTTGGATAAAAAATAATATTTTTAATGGTTCTGATGATTTAGAATTCTTAAATGAGCTTACAGCATGGGAAAATGTTGAAGTAACAAATAATTATTATGCTCATATATAAATGAGTTTTTCTGATATTTAAATGTTTCTGTTTTTACCACTGTGGAGTCACTAAGATTCAAAAGATTATTATATGTTATTTTTTTACCCATAAATTATCTTCCACCTTCATTGATCACAACGTAAAAAACCAAATAAAACAAATAAACTTTGATACAAAATGACCACAACAAATGATCATCTAAGGCAGTTTAGTCAGTACAATGTATCAGAGCTCACTCAATTACTAGATATTATTGGGACTCAAGCTCATTCTGAGTTAATAAAAACAAATCACAAAATTCTTACAGTGGGTGGTATTGCTCTTGGAGCAGATGTTGCAGCTTTAGCTGGTAATGATGGTAGTTCAAGATACCTGTTGGGAAGTGGTTTTGTAAACTATAAAAAACAAGAGTCAATAGATAATGCTGAAATATTTGTTAAAGATGGCTTTAACTTTGCACAAAGATCAAACTTAGAGGAATGCTCAATAATTATGGGTGCTCATGGCTACACTTCTGGGACTTTAGCTGGAAAAGTACTTGTCTTTGCAGGTACTAAAGATCAAACATTTCAAGAATTAATTGACTTTAAATCAGCTCATGTTGATGCAACACCACTATATCGACGATCAATACAATTAAATGCAGCATTAGCGACAATTGGTATAACACTCAAACTTATTGGTGTAAATTTACTTGAAATAGATTCAACCTCTAATGAAATTAATGATTCATATGTAAGTCCCCAACTACATAAAATCCAGGTAGAAAACCAAGGGATCTGGGAAACAATAAGGTATCACTTAAACCAGAATAGTGATGATAAAAAAATAATCCTTGGTGAAAGTTTTACCGCTGGATTATTGGCACAACGAATAACATCATATGCAGGTGCAAGTAAAATCTTGGAAGGTTCCTTAATATGGTATGATAGTCGACTAAAACAATATGTTGGAGTGCCCAAAGAAAGTTTAAGTGATGAACTCATTGCAAAACCAAGTACCATTGCACATGCAACAACTGGTTTACTTGCAGAGTCAGAACAATCTGATCTGGCAATTGGGACAACTGGATGGGCAAACTTCTGGGAGCAGGGAGAACCTGATTTTTTCTCAATTGGGTGTAGTCAGTACTTGGATAAACTTTATGTAGAAACAGCAAAAGTAATTGTAACTCACACTCAACATGATCCATGCAGCAGGGATAGAAGACAAATAACTCGATACCTTGGGGAAACAACTGCTTGGTATTTGGCTACAAGAGCATTTCAAAGAAAATATCCCCAAGTTCAAGGATTTTCTCAATTAGCAGCAGGTATTGAAAAACTAATCAAAGGTTACGCCATTCTAGAGCTTAATAGTTGAATATAATTTAATTTACATACTATATTGACGAAGCAATTAAATACCAACAAACATCCCCTTTTCTTATGAACATAGAGTTAGTAGCACCCGTAGGATCATTTGAAATGTTAGCTGCCGCAATAAACGCAGGTGCAGATGCAGTCTATTTGGGAATCAAAGGATTTAACATGCGAGCTGGAGCAAGGAATTTTTCAGTAGATGAACTTCAAACAGCAGTAAGTCAAGCACATAAAAATAATGTAAAAGTTTATTTGGTTCTCAACACAATCATCTTTGAAGATGAATTAGACAAAATTAAAACAATTCTAAAAACAGTAGAAGTTGATGCAATCATCGCTTGGGATCATGCAATAATTAAATTAGCAAATGAACTTGGAATAAAAGTTCATCTATCAACACAAGCATCAGTTTCAAACTCAATCGCAATCAATGAATATAAAAAACTAGGAATATCAAGGGTGGTGCTTGCAAGAGAATGTACACTAAAAGAAATAAAACAAATCTCAACCAAGACAGAGGTTGAGCTAGAAGCATTTTGCCATGGAGCAATGTGTGTTGCACAATCAGGTAGATGTTTTATCTCAGAGCATTTGTATGGTAAGTCAGCTAACAGAGGAGAATGTGTGCAGCCATGCCGGAGAGAGTATAAGTTAGTTGATACTGAGTCTGGAAAAGAGCTTAGTATTGGTAATAATTATGTGATGTCTGCAAAAGATCTGTGCACTGTTAAATTCTTAGACAAATTAATAGACGCTGGGATTACAGTATTAAAAATTGAAGGCAGAGCTCGATCTGCAGAATATGTAAGCACAGTAGTTAAAACATACAAGCAAGCATTACTATTCATAAAAGATGGAACTTATGAAAAACACAAAAATAAACTTGCAGAAGAATTAAAAAATGTTTATAATCGTGATTTTTCAGATGGTTTTTACTTTGGAAGACCTATTGAAGATTTCTGGAATTCAAGTGGTGGAAATGCTAAATTTCGAAAAGAATATATTGGAATAATTCTTAATTATTATCCTAAGGCAAAAGCACTACACGCAATAATTCATACCGGGAAACTTGACAATGGTGATGATATTTATATTATAGGACCAACAACAGGAGTTGTTGAATTAAAAATCAAATCCATACGTAATGAAGAAAATACTTTCACGGTTGCTTGTGAATCTAAAGTTAGAGAAGGAGATAAGGTTTATAAGAAAGTTAGAAATAAGATCATAGGTAATAATCATTAAATACTGTATAATATTCCCTCGAAATATATAATGGTGAACATATCAGACCCACTAACATCAATTGACCAAGCTATTGAGTTACTTAATGCAACTAAACTAATGATAGGATTAGTTCCTGATGAAGACATTCCACTAGAGTATTGGAAATATTTTAGTAAGCTTGAGGCAGGTTGTGGATATTATGGATGGCCTACCATAGAAGAAGAACATATTACTATTCAGCAACCAGGTAAACTTACCAAGCTGAGTTTTCCATCAATACCTGATATAATGATTGGTGTTGCCTATGGGGTTGTTAATAGTGCTAAAGCTACTTATGAAAACAATAAATTAATCGATGAAGTTGAATCTTTTGTATTACCTCCTGAAAAAGAAGCTTATAATGAACCTTGGAGTTTAGGTAGTTAATACCTACTCTTTTTATTTCTCTTTAGAATTTTGCAGCAAATATTTATTGGAGGATTAACTGCAATTTATACTAATAAAAAAAACAAAGGGGATTACTCCCCCAATAATTCAATAGTTCTTTGGTACACTCTGCAGTCATCTTTGCATCCAACCTTAGAATGGTTTGCTCCAGGTGTTATTAGATAACATACTGTTTCTGTTGTTACTGCACATCCAGTTGCATGTGAATCCAATTTAACACTTGGACCATACGCAGCAGGCACACTCCATTCACCATCCTTTTCCACTGTCATCCATACACATTGCAAATCTGTTTCTACTTCCAATTTTTCTTGCACTTCATCTCCACGTTCCTCTACTGCGTGATCAATGGTTGATTCATGCAATATGTAATCCGAATATCCCATTAGTTTATTTTTTAGTTTTCTTGATAATTCAAAGTTAGGTGACCAAAATAAACTAGTCAGAGCTACCCCCAATAAAGTTAACATTTTGTTTACCTCCACATTTTAAAGTCTGTCGACTGTATTTTTATCATCAAATAATCTTTAGAAACTAACTTTTCACTTCAAAACAAACAGGTTTTTCAGACCATAAGAAATTGAAGTTTATAGTTAGCAATACAACTATTAAAAACTAAACAGAAATACTTTATTTGACATAATATTTTTTGTCATTAACATTTGGTAAAGTGTACTTGTATTTAATAATTTCTTTTATTAACCAAATAATAAAAGGAATAATTAGAATAATGACAAAAATGCAGAGACTAGAAGAGAATTCAGCAAATATTATTAAAATCATGAACTCTGGGACTGGAACAGTATTTTTAATTGTAATAATTCTTGAGTACAGTTTACGTAAGGTTAGCCAAAAGTATTATAAATCAATATAATCTTCTGATATTATACGGAGGTAAAGTAAAATGACAGAAGAAGAAACAAAACCAGAGGAAACACAGGAACCAGAAGCTACTCCAGAAGCACCAGCTGAAGAAACAACTGAAGAATCTCCTGAAGCAACAGAAGAGGCACCTGAGGAAGAAACTACTGAAGAACCAGAAGAATCCGCAGAGGAGCCAGAAGCTACAGAAGAAGCATGTGAAGAAAAGAGTGAATAAACTTTTATATGGGATAAAGTAAATGCTTTATCTCCTATAAATTCTCTAATTAATAAAAAATTTTATGTTCAAAATTTACCAGAAGTTAGACATCAGGACTGGGAATCAGGTATTCAAGATGTATGTCATTTCCCAAACCTCCTTCTTGTTTAATAACATTAACTTAGTATATGGGGTTGGTATCTAAAAAGATTTGGCTAATGGTAGCCCTGTTTTAACCTATTTTAGAGAGGATAATTTATTTCTGATTTCCTCAATCTCTTTTTGCTCAAGCAAAATGTTTTTGCATTTGACAAGGAAAAGAGGTGTTTTCTTTATGATAAGGTTATAGTTTTGGTCTGACACTTTTCTGTTCACATAATACTGAGAGTCTATTCTTGCTGAGAATGCTTTATCGATCAACTCAAAATCTTCGGATGAAAAATTCTCCTTCAAAAATCTTCTAATGAATTCAATAGTGCATGAGTGAATCTCGCATTTTACTCCAATTTTAGTAAGTAAAGAATAAATCCCATGATAAATCGTATAGTAAGCAGCAGTTAACTGCCAATCTTTGCTTTTTGAAGTTCTTATGGTATCCAATGCTTCCTCTGCTTTCATGAGATAAGCTTCTCTGAGATTATCACTTGGGTCGATAAGTTCAATACCTTTCTTTTGCTGCATACACCACTTTATTTGATCCATTTTGTAATACTCCTCACAAATTTTTCAGCTCCTTTGATTATAATATGATTTTCTGCAATCTCCTTGAGTAAGAAGTCATCATGCATCTCATTCTTAAAAATATTCATGGGATAACTCTTAATATTTATATCAATTCCATACATCTTACCCACTTTGGTAATCTTTTTTTCATTATATTTTCCAACAATAAGCAAATCTAGGTCAGAATCCGCTTTGTCCATTCCTTTAGCATAACTTCCAAATATTATCAGTATTCCTTGTATGTCTTCATCTGATTTTTCAAGGATTTCCTTGACTAGATGATTTTTCTCCATAAATTGAATTTTCTTGTACTGTTCTGTTAAAAGAAAGAATTCTCGTGAAAGAGTTGATTTTTTTATTGAGTAGCTCTTGATTTTGCCTTTGACTTTTGATACTAAAATGCTTTTCTTTTCAAGCTTAGCTAAAGTTACAAGGGCAGTTCGTGAGCTCACATTAAGAAGCTTCTCAACTTCCCTAATATAATATTCTTTATCATAACCCTTTGTGAACAGGCTCAAAACTTTCAGATCCATATTGTTTACTTTAGTAATCATATGAGTGTTAAAGTAAACAATAATATTTAAATGTTTTGTTTTTTTTATGGAATAAAATACTATTAAAGTAATATGTTGGAGGGGTAAGGACGCCGGGACTGGAAGATTTGCATTTTAGGGTAGATTCTTGAGCTTCTTTGAATCAATATGCTTTTCAACATCCTCTTTTGTAACACCAAGAAGCTGCTCATAACTACTTATCTTCAGTTTCCTGATTAGAAACCTAAAAGTATTTGCATGCGTTCTAAATATCCACCCCATTAGCTTATTCTTGTTAATACACTTGGAACATACGCATTCCTTGCCAATAAAATCTAGCCATTGGGTCTCTTTTTTACAGATGTTGCATTTCAATAATGATTCACAACAATAAATGATGATAAAGAGTTTATAAGCTTTTGGTGAAGACAAAAGCCATATCCAAGGACGTAGGCACTGCACTGCAGGTCCAAAAGAAGAAAAAGATTATTAAATAAAGAAAATTTCTAGATCCTTTATGAAACCATTCTTGGATTTTCACTTGCACAGCACTGGCTCTGATGGAAAATTCACTCCAAGACAAGTTATAGATGGGGCAATTAAAAAAGGCTTAAAATTTATATGTTTTACTGACCATTATCCTACACCTCCCGACAAAAGAGATTGGGGACAAAATTATAACTTGGATTCTTACTATGGTGAAGTCCATAAACTAAAAAAACAATACAAAAATATTCAGATATTCTACGGGGCTGAATTTGATTGGTTTGACGATTCTGATTACATTAAAGAAGAGGTTAAAAAAAGAGATTATGATTATGTACTTGGATCTGTTCACCTTATCAAAGCAGATTGCGTAGTTGATTTTTCCTTAGAAGAAATCAAGGAAATTGCTAAAAAATTTGGAAGTATGAAAAAACTAATCCTGGAATATTATAGACAAATTAGATTAATGGTCAAGTCAAAGGCAATTGATACAGTTGCTCACTTTGACTTAATAAAAAAATTCAACAAAGATTCTTGCTTATTTTCTGAAAAGGAAAGTTGGTATAGGGAAGAGATATTTAAAACCCTGGATACCATTAAACAATGTGGTGTCTGTATGGAAGTAAACACTTCAGGATTAAGACATCCTGTGGATGAACAGCATCCCAGCACATGGATATTAAGGGAAATAAAAATTAGAAATATTCCTATCACAATTGGTTCTGATAGCCACGGAAAATTATTTCAGAAACTAGACCAAGCATATGAAATTGTCAAAGCAGTTGGTTTTAAATCAATAGTTAGATTTGATAATAGGAAGATGATTAGAATGAATTTAGATTAAAAAAGCACCGGGACTGGAAGAGTGTGCTCTTTCTCTTTTTATCAAAATTATTATAAACTAGTTCTAATAAATTGTGAATCATGGCGAAAGAAAGACATAAAAATATCCCAGCATGTTACTTGGTATTATTCAAGGAGAATAAAGTATTACTTTTAAGACGTTTTAATACTGGATATGAAGATGGAAAATATTCAATGATTGCAGGACATGTTGATCCTGGAGAATCATTTTCAAAATGCATGATTAGAGAAGCGGAAGAAGAAGCAGGAATAGTTGTGAAATCTGAAGATTTAGAATTTGCTCATTTAGTGCATAGAAAATCCAAAAAGTTTGATGAAGATAGAGTTGATGTTTTCTTTGTTGCTGAAAAATGGGAAGGAGAGTTAGTGAATAAAGAGTGCCATAAGTGTGATGATCTTTCTTGGTTTGATTTGGATGATCTGCCAGAGAATATACTTCCTTATCTTAATCAAGTACTTAATGGGATTAAGAATAAAGTATTTTATAGTGAGTATGATTGGGAGTAGTTCGAGTTTTCTCTTTTTTCCCCTGTAATATTGTTTTTGTAAGGTGTGAAGGAATTTTAGAAGCCAGCGCTCTACTTGATTGGAAGGTCAGTGATCAGAAGAATAGCATTTGTTTTCACCCCTTGGCTGTTGAGATGCACAAACAAGAAAAAAGGTATGATTTAATGGACACACACTTAACCAATTTGTTGAGAAGGTTGTATGCTCTCAAGATCTCTAATCCTTTGCTTTGCTGGCATACCTGTTCTGAATAAATGCCAAAACACCTTTTGCAGCCAACTAATCCACGCCTCATCTAAGATCTCATAAAAAATTGCTAAATCGCCTTTTAGCTCATCAGGTTCATAAAGCTTTAAATCCTTTTCCTCTCTAAATCTTGCAGCTTTATCATCAATAATAAACCCTCTAAGTGGCTGCTCACAATGTCTTATCTCTATTGCATCATATCCAACTCGCTCATTAATAGCACATAAAGTCTTAATATTATTAAGTCCAGGCAGTTCAACTCTTGAAACAACCTTAATACTCACTTTATTCCTTGCAAGCTCCTCTGCCACATCTATTAGTTTCTTATTATTCTCACTCATATTCACCCAGGACAAGTTACCAGAAAAGTGCAGTAACTGCTTTTGGGTCCCAGACAAAAAACCAATAATATTTTGCTTATAAGACTTAGTCTTGTCAGATCTATACTCCCAAAAAGCATGACGTTTTGAATCACAAATATGCTGATAGATATCAAAAGGGCTAAACTCCTGCTTAACCCTGCCAGTTTCAATTTGCTTAAACAACCTCTCCTGTGCCTGCGATCCATGTAGCTTCTCAATGCTGTTCCAGTAACAGATTTTTAGAGAGCCTCTTGTGCCCTCCCTAAACACCTTTATTGCAATAACACCTGACTCCTCACTGATTTTCTCAACATAACGATTAGCAGTTCTCCAGTTCTTACCAATGGTAAGAGCAATCTCCTGTACAGTGCGTGGCCTTTTATAAACATATTCCTGGATTTTTTGTTTGGTTTTTGAATCAAGCATGAAACCAAAGAAATCATTCTGATATTTATGGGTTATTGTGTTGTATAATATTTGTTAGTAAATATTATTTTCAATACAACACAATGTAATTGTATGGAACTAGAAGATATTTTGAAAAGAATAAGTAAGCTAATGGACAACGAAGATAGAACAGACCCAGAATTTCGGGCACTCTTAGTCATGAGTGAGTTAGGTGATGTGGTAAAATATCTAACTCATGATCCAAAACTTAATCCAGGTGCAAGACCCCATGGAAGCAGCGAGGATGAAGTGCTGGCCTATGGCCAAACCCTTGCCATGCTGTTTGCAACAATGTATCTTAGAAATATTGATCCTGAGACTGCCATGGAATTAGGTCTTAGAAATTGGGAAGATGCAGACTGGAGGAAAATCGTAGCAAAAACTGATCTGGTTGAAGGAATGGTTGCTTATCCTGGTCACGTTGAAGCTCCAGCATATGTTGTTGGTATTGGCAATCCAATCTGTAAGGTAGCTCCAGGAAACATTCTTGTTGCACGTTTTCCAAGACCAGCTGACACACCATATCTTGTGCAAAGCTCAGGGCTAGTAACAGACCAAGGCGGAACAACAAGCCATGCAGCAATAATTGCCAAGCAATACAAAATCCCCTGTATTGTGGGAACAGGCAATGCAACTCGTAAGATTGAAAATGGAGCAGAGATAATTCTAAATGCCAGAGGTGACAAAGGAAGAGTTACACTAAAAATGGGGTCTGGTGATTTGTAGTGTACGGGAAAAACTAAAAAATATTGGATAGAACATGGGGATTGGAAGGATACTTTTGAGTACAATAATTCTTGTGTAGTCATTTCCTATCTTTCAAAAGCAACAATAAAAACACAGCTGAAAACATGAGGATAGCACTTATCATATATGCTGTATTTATTGTGTACAAATCAGCAAGATAACCAACAATGGGTGCAAATATTACAATACCTAAACGCTGTACCAAACTGTTAATAGAAAGAATTGTTGCTCGATTTTTGGATTTTACTTCAAGGTTTAGCATGTGATCAACAACAGGATTACGAAGGCCATATACTATTGAAGGAATTGCGATTAGAACTGCAGCACTTAATCCAAATGCTTGAGTGGCCAATAACATAAAAATGGGAAAAATTAGAGCATATAGAACAAGTGTCATTTTATTTCCAATCTTTTCAGATACATCATGGGAAAAGTAATGTCCCAAAGAGGATAAGCCAAATGTTAATCCAAATATATATCCAAAGTATGTGACTGGAATATGTTTAAACTCAAAAAAGATTGATTTAAGCAGATGTGTTGATTCTCCAAATGCAAATAAGATAAAACCTGATGTGAATAGGAGTAAGATTTGCTTGTTTCTTACAATATCAGTTAATGATTTACCTATGTGTTTGACCATACTTTTATGCTCTTCTTTTTCATAGTATGGTTCTTTGAGAAAAAAAGTTAAAAATAATGCTAAGGATAGAGGCAGTAAAGTTAACAACACAGGAAGAGATAATGAAGTTTTTGCTAAATGTCCTCCTAGGACTGAACCAATGACTGCACCAAAGGGCCATAACGCATAAGAAATTCCGATTATTCTTTTGTAATACTTTTCTTTGTTCTCTTGTTTTAGTGTGTCGTAGATTAGAGCACTAGTTGATCCACTATTAAGACTCATTGCAAGTGCACTAAATAAAGCGTATACCCCAAACATTATCATGCTCTTTCCTATGTAAAGAAACACAACTGCAAATATTGCTGAGAAATGAGCCAGGATAATTGTCCGTTTTCTCCCAAATAAATCCGCAATTGTACCTGTGGGAACTTCAAGAAGAACAATTGCAATAGATTCTATTGAGAATATTAAAGCTACGTTAGTAACAGAAAAAAGATTTTCTTGGAAATACAGTGCAAGAATAGGCAGGAAGAATAGCATACCTCCGATAACTCCTTTTGTCCATAGTATCAAGATATTCTTGCTTTTGATTCCACTTTTTCTGAGTAACATAACAACCTCTGAGGAGGAGTGAGATATATAAAGTTATTGTGAATAGAACGCTGGGACTGTTCCTTAATACATGAATTAAATTTTTCTGGCTAGTATTGAAAATCCCCCAGAGATGTACAATAAAGAATGACCGTAACTTCCAGGTTTGTCATCCTTACCTTGGTAAAGACCTTGGGGCATTTCCTCCACATGTTCAATTACAAATCCGCACTCAATTAATCCATTAAAAGCTTCACTTAGATAGTGACGATATTCAATGACTTTTTCACTTTCTGATCTTTGTTTCTCTTTTACTGCATATGGTACTGTAATAGGATATCCTTTTCCATCCCATGATGATTCATCGATGAACTGAGATTGTGGATTTTGTGCGTCTACACGATATAA
>CAYQPU010000012.1:0-41290 GCA_964419615.1 uncultured Methanosarcinales archaeon
AATAAAATTAATATACTATTTGTTGTTTTAATGTAAATATGCCAAGGTGGCATAAAGGAAATCAGAGATTTCCATACACATAAATCTTCGATTTCTGTGGAATCCGGTTATTGCGCTGGTCTCGAACGATCTTTTAATAAAAGCTCGACCAAAACATAAGGGATTATTAATCCCTTGACGTGGACTGTTTTAAAACAAGATAACCACGACACGATCTTTAGTTCAAGAGTTAACCAGTTTCCTTTGGATATCCCGGTTCAAACAAGCACAAAAAAGTGCATTGAAAGTCCGGGCCTTGGCGTATTTTTTATTTTATAGAATCATATTCGGAAAATGAAATTTGCATTTCTTTACACAGTTGACCTTGAGCTTGTATGAAAGCTGTTTCTTTTTTATCCATGGGGATATTACTAATTCTGTAAGCAAGAGTTGCTCTGATTGATTCCTCAAAGTCAATTGAACTCTGTGGGATCCAAGCAAGTTTTCCTGATTCTTGTCTGGCTCTGATCATATAAGATATATCATTTAATATCTCATGACCATATGACTGTGCATGTTGTTCAATAAGCTTAACAGCTTCGCTTGGAAGTGAGTCGTGCCTTGCTTTTTCTGTTACATGTACTGGACCAGAGTCTAACATATTAAATAAATCTGAATTATACAGAGCAACCACAAAATCTCCTTTACCCATATGATGTGTTGTTATGAGGGTGAATGCAACAAAATCTCCTTTCTCAAGATAAAGACCATTATGGTAAATATGTGGCAGAGCTACAAAAGGTGTTTTGTGGTAGCCCATTTCTGGCTCTGTTCTTTGTGAGTATTTTACAATACTTCCATCTAATTCAAATAAATCATGCATTTGATATTTGTAAATCAATGGTTCAAAATCTCTTGCTTGAAATAGTTTATTTACAGACATAAAGAGAGATTTTTTATAGTATTTAAATAATCTTTTTGACTAATTTCCATATTTTAAGGATTATGGACAAAGATCATACGAGTTTAAGGTAGCATTATTGGAAAGTCTTCTGATCTACCTGAATGAAATAAAAATCTTCGAACGTAAAAATGAAGTACCCTTCTTTGCGGATGAAAACAAGCTATCTTTGATCTTGCTGCAAAAAATTCAGGGTGTTGATTTTCCACCATAAATTGAAAATAATTTGGAACTGAATCAAGAGCATATCTGTGGGCAACGTCTCCACTATTTCTCCCAAGTAGTGGAAGAAAGTGCATTTTTTCAACATCAAATTCTTATTCTTCTGCTAATACTTTCGCACCTCTAGCTATTGTAAAACCACATTCGAATAGATCATCAACATACACAAGGAATGAATACTTTTTATCAACATCCGGTACCACTTCATCCCTTCCCCTAAACTTATGCCCAACATATCCAGGTGGAGTGTATTCATATACTTGTGTTTTAAGTTGAGGAATATCAACAAAGAGTTTTTCATCAAGAATAGATTGTACATAACCGGGATTAGTTTCTGAAGGAATTTTGATTACAGCTATTTGATCGGGTGTAGCTTTTTCTAGGAGATCTGCTAAACCTTGTTCATATTTATTTAGTGTTATCATCTTCCCAATTCAAATTCAGCTGGTAGTGACCTGGGATTAATATGATGTTCTTTTGCATATGCATCAACCATATTAGAAAAGTCTACACCAACTACTCTTATCCATTCTGAAACCATGTATGCAGCCCCATAGTCTTTTTCTCTAATTGTTGTTCCTAATTGAGGTATTAAAGACCTTATGATTACAATTGGATAATATTCACTGTTAAGCTCTAATGTTTTGAATGTGTTTTCTTTCATTTGATATTGAGTCTTCATTTTTTCAAAGACTGTGTCAAGTATTTTTTCATTGTGAGTCCAGTTTGGATTTTCTTCTCCTACATTAAGCATAGTCCCAAGCAAGTAACTGGCTGTATAACAATCAAATTGATTTATCATGCATTCTCTAAGTGTTTTAAGATCAGTGAATTTGAATTTCATGTAAGCTTAAGAGAGTAATTATTGGTATTTAAATCTTGTTATTTAATTGTTACTGTCGAGTGAGAAATCAATAAAGATTACTCTTAATTTATCCTTTAACAGATATTTTTAATGAAAGCTGAGGGAATTTGCTTTTTAACCTGGGGTGTTTTTTTATTATCTCTTTTGATAAGTTTTTTAAGATTATACTTGGACTGTAATTAATATGATTCTGACAGATTTCAGTGAACATTTTCCCTATTTCATTTATAACCAATTCATCTTCTTGGTTAATAAGTTTATTTTTTTCAAGATGTATTAAGCTAAATAGTCCCTCCTTTGCATAGTAACTTACTTTTGGATTCACTATTTCAATTCTAAAAGTGTATTCATTTGAGTTAATATAGAATCTAATAAGATTGTCAACCATTTCTCTATTAATTGAATTGATTACATCTTTATCTTCAAAGAAAAACAAGCAAGCATAGAATTGTTTTTTGGGATCATCTGTTGTGAATTTGAGTTCGTTATTTTCATATTCCATCAAATTAGTTTCCTTTAATTTTGTTATTGCTTCTTTAAATTCATTAAGTAGTTCTTTTTGAAAACTAGAAACAAACAATTCAGACTTTACTGATCTGTAGATTGACAAAGATCTTAAAATAAACTGAATCATTGACAATCTGGTATTTTTTTGAAATCCTTTGAAATGAAATCTATTATTTGATGAGATACACCGATATTCTAGTTTGGAGAAAATATACGAATTTGCTCCTGGTCCTAGACCAAACACTGATTTTTTTATATTACTTTCAAATTGATATCTTGATGAGTATTTGTAAGGATGAAGTAACAGTATGCTTGGGGTTGCTTGTCTGTCTGCTTTAAGGGGATTTGGCCATTTGTATTTTTTTATTCTAACTAATCCTTGGATGTAATTCTCAGCAGGCAGGATTAGATCATGCAAATGTTTGTAGAACTTTTCTGATGACGAATTAAAGTGTTTAGTTAAGTATTCATTGCGGGGTTTTAGTGGATAGATTGAGACTGTTGAAGGATTTAGTTCTAGAATTCTTTTTAATGTTGACTTAAAATTATTAATAGTCTGACCATCAAGTCCGATCATTATATCCATATTGGTTTCTGAAAAACCAATTTGCTCTAACATCTGCATTGCATTTTTCACAGTTTTTAATGTCTGGTATTCTCTATTATGTACCCTAAGTAATTCTTTATCTAAAGTCTGGACTCCAAAACTGATTCGGTTTATTCCAATTTGCTTTAGAATTTCTAGTTTTTTTAAAGTAATAAGAGCTGGATTAACTTCGCATGTTTTTTGAGTGTTTGCTTTGAATAAGTAATTTGATTTCAGGGCTGCCAGGATGTTATGTAATTGATTTTCATCTAATATGGATGGAGTTCCACCACCAATGTATAGACTATTGAATTTAATTTCATTAAAAATATCTTTAAAATAATCTATTTGCTGTATTAGATTCTTTGTGTAAGATTTTACTTGTTCTGGTGAGTAAATGTCACTTTTACAAATACAATAGGAACATTTTTTTTTGCAAAAAGGAACGTGCAAGTAAAAGTCTATAGGAAGGTTTTTTTGTGATTTATCAGCTAAGAACTTTTGCCAGTATTTTTTTATATCAATTTTAGATAATATTTTTTCTTTAAATATTATTGTTGGGATTGTAGGTATTAAGTAGTCTTCTTGATAATGTAGATCTTCTAATGAGTTTATAAAACACTTACGAAGGTTGGTAAGATTGGCCATGGTTTTAGAATTGGTGTTAGATTATTAATAATTTGTGAACTTTGGGATCTCTTATTTTCAATAATTATATAAATGGTGTCCATATTAGTTGTGGAACAAATATTTAAAAAATGTACAACGAATGGCTTGAAGAATATAAGAATTTGATAGAGATAGATACTCCAAGGTTTAGTTATCCTATCCATTGGCCAGTTATTGTTACTGATACAGGAGATCTTTCACTAAGGGAAATACTTATTGCATCTGAATTGGTTACAATAAAAGAAAATGAGTTTACAAGTGAGTTTTCCAGAAAGTTAAAAAATTTATTTTTTAATGGAACAGTGAAGTATGAATTAACATTAAAGGAAGAGCTATCTGAATTTCATTATCAAGGAAAAGTAATAGGTATGGATGTAGATGCAAGAATAAAAACTAACATTCCAGGAATTAATATTGTAGAGCTTGTTGCAGCAAATGACAGAGCTGAATATATGGGAAATCTTGAGTCTTCTATGAATACCCGTGATATAATATTTTGCATTGATTCAATGGAAGATAGAAATCTTCATATTTTTAAGCCACTTATTGATCCAGAGTATAGTTGACGAATTGGGTGGAACAATAATCATGAAAAAGAAAGCATTCTGTTTTGTTTGGGGTTCAGAAATTATTTATCCAGTATGATTAGAAAATGCCTTTATTAAGATTTAGCAATTCTTATTAAGTCTAATTAATTCTTTGATTTTATGACAAAGACCCCATTTGATTATCCTTATATGTTTAATAAGAATAATTTAGATCATATGTTCGATTTGATGGGAGGGAATAGAGAACATATTGCTGAAGGTTTTTTCTGGTCCTTTAGATATTTGTGGACTGGATCAATTGAGGGAGATTATTTGGAGTTTGGTGTTGCAAATGGCAGGACTTTTGCAAATGCTTATGTTTTTGGGACTTATCCAAAAGAAAAGTATGGTTGTGGTAAGTTTCCTGATGTTTTAGCCTATATGCATTTTTATGGTTTTGATAGTTTTGAAGGTTTACCTGAACCGCACGGACATGATGCTGAGGTTGAACTGCAAAGTGATTTTGTGCAAGGTGCCTATAACTCATCTGTGGTGGAAGTTAAGGCAAACATGGCAGAGCTTAAAGCTGATTTTGATAGGATTACTCTTGTTGAGGGTTGGTATGAAGATACTCTTACTGATGAAAATAGAGCTGAACTTGGAATAGAAAAAGCAGCTCTGGTACATGTTGATTGTGATCTTTATGAAAGTGCTGTTTTGGCACTTGATTTTGTAACTCCTATTTTAGTTCCTGGTTCCATTATAATGTTTGATGATTATCTGTGCAATAATGCTAATCCTAATGCTGGCGAGAGAAAAGCATTTTCTGATTGGCAAAAGAAGAATCCTAGGTTTGATGTTTTTGAGTACAGAAAGTATTCAACTCATGCTGTTTCGTTCATTGTTAATCCTCCAGAGGAACATTTCAAAATCAGTAAAATTTTTTGATAAGATTTTTATATTCAGAAGTATTATTAGGCAAGGTGAGGTAATATGAAAGAAGATCTTTTTGAAATAATCACAAAAACATTGAGTAATCCTAAATTGGGTCAAATGCTTAACCGTCAACTGTGGAATGCAGCAAATAAGAAGGGTGAATTTTATCTAAGGAACACTAATGTAGGGATAGTTGTTTTAGGAGAAGATGAGGAATTAGAACTTGATGCATACAGGCAATTTGGAAATGTTTACTTACTACATGTTCCTTTCTCAGATATACCTGATTTAGTAAGTAATGAGGCTATAATGCACGTTGAAGCTAGTATTCCATATGAACCACACGTAGGATATATTGAACAATTGCGGCAGAGTGTTGCAATGAGAAGATTACAAAGGAAATATCCTGCTTGACTATAGTAATTGATAATTCATTTAGTATCACCAATATTATGAAAAATCTTAAATCTAGTAATCAATTTACTGGATTTCTCAATACAATCTAATTGTTTTCACTATTAATCACTGTTTGGACCAATCTTGTGTAATCTTTTGCACCTCTTGATGATGGAGCATATTTAAAGATTGATTTTTTGGCTCTTGGAGCTTCTCTTAGTTTTGAATTTATTCTGATAGGGTCAGTTACCATCCCATAGTATTCGTTTGTTATTTCTGTTAACACTGTGTTACAGATTTTGTTTCTTTTATCAAGCATTGTTGGAACTATATGTGTTATCTTTAAATTGTGACCATTTTTTTGATTAAAGGATTGGATGATATTGATTATCTTGTGCAAACTGTCAAATCCAAGCGGATCTAAGGTTGTTGGGATGATTGCTTCATCTGAAAACCTCATCACATTTTCAACTAACAGTCCAGCCCATGGAGGACAATCCACAATTATATAATCATACCCATCTGTGGAATTTAGTCTTGAACTCAAAATATCAATAGAATCTGCTTTTTGAGCCAGAATTGTTTCAACTGCATTCATCTCGCCCATGCTGATTATGGCGTCAAAATTGTGGCCTATTGTGTGTGTACATTCACTCACATCTGCACCATTTGTTAAGAACTGGAACATGTCTTTTTTGAATTTTTCAATTGGAAAATAGGTTGCCACATGTCCTTGTGGATCTAGGTCCAGTAATAATACTTTCTTGTCTTGCATTGATAGTCCTGCTGCAAGATTTACTGCTGTTGTTGTTTTTGCTACTCCTCCTTTCTGATTGATCACACATATCTTTCTCATTAATATTCACCTCAAGAATATATATTAGAGTATACAAAAATAACAACTAGTATATAAAACCAATGTATCTCAGAATGGTTATTTTTCAGTATAACAATCTGCTTTCCAGATTCAGAATTTTAATTTGCATTATTTTGTTTAAAATGAAATTTTCGGATTTGTTTGATTAAAGTATTTAAAATTCAAATTGCAACTAAGTTAATGATGAAGCTATCAAAACATTTATATAATACCTTATGTATGTACTATAGTGAACATATAATGGGAAAAATAACAACAATTCAACTTGATAAAAATGTGGTTGATGCATTAAAATCAATTAAGAGATATCCTAGACAAACATACAATGACCTTATACAGGAGTTAGTTTTATTGTTTAATAATGTGAAACAAAAGAATCAGTATGATGAGTTTTTACACAAGATTCAGCAGCCAAAAATGAAGGAGTTGTGGGGTAACAAAGAGGATGGAGATTGGGAAAATGTTTAGTTTCTATTCTCAATTGATTACAGGTGCTAATAATGATTAGAGCTGGAGATGTTATACTGGCAAAGATCCAATTTGCTGATACATTTAAAATTAAGAAAAGACCAGCACTTGTTTTATTTAGTGAATTTGATAATTTAATTGTAGCTGGAATAACGAGTAATGTTAAGATGAAAGGAATTCGTTTAAGTAAAGAAGATGGAGCTATTAAAAACAGTGTTATTAAATTGAATTATATTTTTACAATATCTGCTGCAATGGTTGATAAGGTTTTGTTTCATTTACCAAGGAAGACTAAGAAAAAGGTTTATTCAGAGATGATGCTTAGATTAGAATCTCTTAATTAGAAGCTAAGAAAATCCATTGCTTTTGGGACATCTTTTTCTTCTATTAAGAGCATGGTGTCTGTCCAGCAGCTTAGTGTTTCTCCTATGTTTATTCCTTTTTCTCCAAATAGACTGTATAGATATGCTAGTGATCCCGGTGTTGATTCTATGTCTTCAGGGCTTTTGATTATGATCATTGCCCAGTTCTTTGATATTTTTTTAATGTGTTTTTTAAAAAGTTTTTCTAGGTCAGGTAGGTTTTTTTCTGAGATTATTATTGTCATTGCTTTTGTTCCTTCAAGTGCATAGAATAGATCTGCGTTTGTTCTGATTTTTTCTTCTACTTGTGAAAGTTTTTTTGTGTAAAATCCTTTTTCAACTATTACAACAACTATTTTTGTTTTTATTTCTAACTCGCTTTCTTTGAATAAATTTATGATTTTGTTTTCCAATGGTTTTTGTTTTTTGATTTTTTGTTCATATCTTCTGCATGCTATTAGGATTGCTTCCATGCTTGTTTTGTTCTGAATGTTTAGATCCTTAGCTATTTTTCTTGATAGTTTGGAGTAGTTTAAAACGCCCTTTATTAAACAATCCTTAATGCTGGGATGTTCTGCTATGTATTGTTCTGTTAGCTCTGTTGTGGTTGGCATATTAATATTGTTGATTTGCTTGAATATATAAATTTAACTGATTTGTTTTATATAGAACATTTGTTTTGTATGAAACAATATTGTACAAAACAGAAATGTTTATATATTTGGAGATTTTTCTCTTAATAAAATGGATGAAATAAATGTTGCACCGGTTAAACCAACTATTACATTTAAAGATCTTGATAAGATTGATGTTAGAGTTGGAACTATTGAAAAGGTTGAGGATATTGAGCAATCCGATAAGTTGGTTAAGCTTACTGTTGATTTTGGAGACCATAAGAGATCTATTGTTGTTGGGATGAAAAAGGAGCGAGAAGATTGCACAGAGGTTGAAGGATTGCAGGCTTTATTTGTTTTGAATCTTGAACCTAAAGAGATGATGGGTGTTATGTCTGAAGGAATGATCTTTGATATTGGTTATGCAGATAAGCTAGTTCCTGTTTTGGCTTTGCCAGAAAAACCAGTTCCAAATGGGACAAGAGTTGGTTAGATGAAAGCTGAAGATTTTCTTAAAGATGGTAAAGTATATATCTGGAAAGAGGATTTCGCTGTTATTAAATCCAAACAAACTTGCAAAGAAGCTTTTGTAAATATTGTTGATAAAAGTGAGACTACTGTTATAATTGAAGAATCCAAGGTTAAGCAGGATTACATTATTGAGATTGAAAAAGGGTGGAAAATATTAACATTTGACATGGTTTTGCCTTTTGAATTGACAGGTTTCCTATCAAAGGTAGCTTTATTGTTTGCTGATGCAAAGATAGGTATCTTTGCCATTTCTTCATTTTCCACAGATCATGTTCTTATTAAAAAAGAAGATTTAGATAAAGGTAAAAAAGTTCTTAAAGATCTGGGTTGTATTATTGAAGAGAAGTAGTTATTTTAAGTACATAATGCTAATACCTGCAATAATGAGTATTGACGCTAGAACGTGCCACAGAGTTATTGACTCTTTTAGGAATATAAAACCTAAAATTGAACCTACAAGAACAGTTCCCCCCATTACCATAGGAATTGCTACTGATGCACTGATCCCTTTTGAATAGACAAAAAAATAACTAATTTCTGCTACTCCAATACAAATTCCTGCCAATACTGCAAAAAGTATACCTTTTTTAGATACCAATAGTTCTGTTTTTGTTAATTTCAAATATAATAAAACTAATCCCCCAAAAATAGCTGCTGTAATCTGGAGTATTAATGCTCCCACAACTTGATGTATATCTCCAGATGATAGACTTATAAAAAAATTATACAATGCATAAAAAAGTAATACCATAATAATCAAAATTACCCAATTCATAAGTCCTATGTTAGCTGGTTTAAATATAAACTTTTCTATTAGTCTTAGCAAAACTTCCACCATCTTGAATCTCCGTGAGAATAGTATCTTGTTACTTATTTTCTCTTGGGAGTCAAAGCTTTTGTTTCATTTGAAACAATCTATTGAAATGTTGTTTTATTTTGGTCACTAATTATTTAAATCACTTACAACATCCTTATGTTTGATAGAAATGAGTACAAAAATACATTCAAACAAAGTTGAATTGGTTCTAGTTAGAAGAAGGTAGTTTTTGTTCATTGTTTATTCATAATTTTTTGTTTAGTCTATAGTTTTTGTTTAACATTATGATTAAGGGGATTATAAAATGAAGTTTATTAAAATTCAAAACACAGGAAAGGGAAAAGTCTTACGCACTGTCAAGTCTACTGATTTTGGCTTTGTTGAGAATGGTGCTATTTTTGTTAATGTGGAGAAGATTTGGAATAAGGCTGGGAGTTTTGGTAAGTTTGCTAATGAATTTAATGTTACTTGTTCACATGAGATGCTGCATATTTTGATTGCAGATGAGATCGGGGAAACTGGATCTATTGTTGGTGAAGAGAAAACAGTTCGTTTGATAACCGGTGAGAAGTGGAACAAGAAGCTTGAGAAACAGTATATGGAGGATGAACCATGACAAAAATAGTAAATCCATATTATGTCAAGTGGTATACCACACAAGAATTTGAATTAAGTGTAGTTAATGGTTTAGTCTCAATTGATAATCTCACATTAACTTACTTTGAAAAGCATTTTGGTCCAGATAAAGGATACGGTCGTCAACCAAATATCATTGGACATGAATCAACTACATTTGAATTTCCGGGACATATTGGTGAGATTTACTTTGGATTTATTGTAAATGAATATTTAAGTTTTAAAGGTCCGATAATTCCAATTAGTTTCTCAAATCTAACTGGGTTTTTCCAAGAGTTCCAGTATCACCAAGCTTTTGAGTTTGTAGGAGTTAAGGGATGCATTGAAAAAGGTGAGTTTTTGTCAGGCCTTTCTCAGAAAGTTCTAACTCAATTGTACGCTTCTACATTTTTGGAAATGGGAGAAACACCTATTAATTACACTAAGAGTCATGCAAACCTTTTGAAGATGGTGTACAAGGGTGTTAAACTAAAGGTTAAAACATTTGATGAATCAAAAGATTTGATATCTTTAAAAAATAAACAAATCGTTTCTTTACAAAGAGTAGTCATGTATCCTTATGGAACGAGCCATAGCCCAAGTACACCAATTGGTTTGACTGAGTATATTGTTGATACTTTGGGATTATCTGATTTAGTTACTGCATATGATGAGCAATTCTTAAATGCCTATGGGTTAAGTAGTGGTAATTTCTTGCATGTAAATGGTCAAGTACCTTTTGTTTTCAATGCTAATGATCTCATAATATCTGAGGATGGAGGAATAAAAAATGGATGAAGAATTAAATGGAATTTGGGCGAAGTTTGGGAATACCGGATCAAATTACAAAGTAATGGAATATGGTAAAGGGATATTTCAAATTCAACATCATTTGACACCCGGGCCTGTGATTGGTGGAGTTGTTGTGTATGATGCGGAGCAGAGTATTGTTGGAGTAATTCAGGACATTGTGTGTTGGGATCCTTTGGAAATTGAGATCTATTCTGAGTTTGAAGGAAGAAAATTCACACATGAGATTGGCGAACACCCATCAGGAATAGAACCTCAAAGTATCCTATGGTATAAGGGTTCTATGAATGCTCCTTAAATAAGAAGAATATGGAGGAAGAAAAATGGAAGGAAGTGAATTGTATTTTGTTGCCCATTCTAATGGGTACCTTGTAGTAGGAATATCTCCTGATGAAATGTATCTTTATGATAGTGTTGTTACAAAACCACTTAATGGATTGGATACTGAATTTTCTGAAGGGGATATTGTTTCACATAAGGAGATTTCAGATTTAATTAAGGGAGAATATCTTTTAGGTTAATTAATGGAGGTATAGAGAATGAAACAAAAAATATCTAGTTATGAAGCAGAACCAAGTGAAGTGAATAAAGTCGTGCTGTTGTTTTCAGGTGGGCTTGACACTTCTTGTATGGTTAAATGGATTGAGGAAAAGTATGATGCAGAGGTTATTACTCTGACAATTGATGTTGGTCAGCCTGGGATTGATATGCAGGCAACTAAACAAAAGGCTTTGAAATTGGGTGCTACTAAAGCTTTTATTGTGGATGCCAAAGAAGAGTTTGCAAAAGAGTACATTACTAAAGCTATTAAGTGTAATGCTTTGTATCAGGATGCTTATCCATTAAGTACTGCAATTGCCAGACCTTTGAAAGCTAAGTATGCTGTGAAGATTGCTAAGCAAGAAGGTGCGGATGCTATTGCTCATGGTTCAACTGGAAAGGGTAATGATCAAGTGAGATTTGATATTAGTATTGTTACTTTAGATCCTGATATGAAGATCATTGCACCTGTTCGTGAATGGTCTATGGGTCGTGATGAGGAGTTGGAGTATGCTAAAAAGCATGGAATTCCACTTCCATCTAATCAGGGAGAGTATTCAACTGATGAGAATCTTTGGGGAAAGAGTTCAGAGTGTGGTATTTTAGAGCATCCAGAAGAAGCTCCACCTGAAGATGTTTTTCAGTTTGTGACTGTTCCTGAAAAGGCTCCAGATAAATCTGAGGTTGTCGAGGTTGAGTTTGAGCAAGGAATTCCTATTATGTTAAATGGGAAAAAATTGATATTGTGGAAGCTTGTGGAGGAATTAAACTCAATTGGGTGCAAGCATGGTGTTGGAATTATTGACCATATGGAAGATCGTGTTGTTGGGTTAAAGTCAAGAGAAGTTTATGAGTGTCCTGCGGCTGTGATCTTGATTAAGGCTCATAAGGATCTTGAGAAGTTTACTTCAACTATTCATCAGAATAAACTTAAACCAATGATTGACCAAAAGTGGGGAGAGATGGCTTATTATGGACTATGGTTTGATCCTTTGATGAAGTCTTTGGAGTCTTTTGCTGACACTATGAATGAGAAAGTATGTGGCAAGGTTAAAGTTAAGTTGTATAAAGGCAAAGCTACTATTGTTGGACGTGAGTCTAAGAATGCTCTTTATGATTTGAACTTGGCAACTTATTAGAAGAAGCAGAGTTTTAATCAGCTAGCCTCACCAGGTTTTATTGAGTTGTTTGGTCTGCAGACCAAGCTTATTAACCAGATTCATGGTGGTGTAAAATGAGTAAGCTGTGGGGTGGTGGTTTTGATAAGAAGCCAAAAGAAAAAGCGGTTTTGTTCGCTGCTGGTAGAGATGTTAAAGAGCTGCCCATGGCTGATTCAATATTAATTCCATATGAGATAAAAGCTAGCAAAGCTTGGGTTAAGATGCTTTTTGAGCAGGAACTTATTAATCAAGTTGAAAAAAACAAATTACTAGATGGTTTGGATTTGCTTGAAGACAAATACAATAAAGGTGAGCTCAAGCTTGACCCAGTTCTGGAGGATGTACAAACCAATATTGAGGCTTTTTTAACTGAGCTTTTGGGAGAAGAAATTGCTGGGAAGATTCACACAGGAAGATCTAGAACTGAACAGGCGATTGTTGAAATTATATTGTATCTTAAGGAATTCAATGACCAGTATAAATTGAAGGTAATGGAGCTTATCAAATGTTTAGAAGGAAGTTCAATTAAATATAAGGATGCACTGATTCCTGGATATACTCACCACCAACGTGCAACTGTAACTACCCTTGGTAGAGTGTTTGATTGTTATGGTAAGGAGTTTGAGAAAGATCTTAAGAGATTTGAAATGTGGAACCTGATTGAGGAAGTTAGTCCTTTAGGTAGTGCTGCGGGTTATGGTAGCTCCTTGCCGGTTGATAAAATTAAAATGAATAAACATCTTGGTTTAAAGAAAGTGTTTGACAATGAGATTCAAGCTATTGCTTTTAAGGGTGATGCTGAGTGCCAAATGGTTTTCAACTTAGCAATGTTTATGAATCATATTTCATCTTTGGCTCAGACTTTGATTATGTTCAGTACAAAGGAGTTTGGGTTTGTTAAGATTAGTGACGAGTTTTGTACTGGTAGTTCTATTATGCCACAGAAAAAAAATCCAGATTCATTAGAAGTTATGAAAGCTAAAGCTGCTATGTGTCATGGTTATTTGATGAGTTTATTGAGTATGATGAAAGGAAGTTTTATAGGTTATAATAGAGATATGCAATGGAGTAAATACGCTGTCATGGATGCAATTACTGAAATTGAATTAGTACCTGAAATTATGGCTGGAGTAGTTGATTCTCTTGAATTTGATGATAAGAAAGCAAAGTCAGATCTAAGTGGATTTATCCTGGCTCAACCAATAATGGAAGGGTTGATTATGGATTATAAAATTCCAATGAGAATAGCAAAGATTGTTGTCGAGCAAACGGTTAAAATTTCTGATGAAAAAATTGTCCTAAGTGATTTAAATAAAGTACTCAAAGAGAACAAACTGGATTCTCAAGTATCTCAAACTGATTTTAATGAATGGACAAATTTAAATACTATTATTAAGAATCAACACAAGTAAGGTGGTACTATGAAAAAAGATTTACTTGATCTGAGTGGAATTTCAAAAGAAGATATGTTAAAGATTATTGATTTAGCTGATGACATTAAAAAGAATCCTGAGAATTATTCTGAATCTTTGAAAGGCAAGACACTATTGATGATTTTTGCAAAGCCTTCTCTTAGAACTAGAGTTAGTTTTGAAGTTGGTATGACAAAGCTTGGAGGGCATGCGATTTATTATGATATTGCAACCTCTCCACTTGGAAAAAAGGAGACTATTGAGGATACTGCCAAGTGTGTTTCAAGGTATTGTGATATTATCATGGCTAGATTATTTGAGCATGAAGACATTATTAAATTAGCAGACAATGCGAGTATTCCAGTTATTAATGCTTTAACAAATTATTCTCATCCTTGCCAGATCTGGGGAGATTTGCAAGCAATTAGAGAGAAGAAAGGAAAACTTAAAGGATTAAAACTTGCATATTTTGGAGATAGTAATAATAACATCACTCATTCATTAATGTTTGGGTGTGCAATTATGGGTATAGATATTTCTATTGGTTGTCCAGAAGGTGAGGAATATGAACCATTGCCAAAGGTAGTTGAAAAGACAAAAGAGCTTGCAGCAATTTCTGGATCAAAAGTTTTAATCACACATGATGCACAAGAAGCTGTTAATGATGCTGATATTGTCTATACTGATTCATGGATGTCTTATCACATTCCAGAGGATCAAAAAGAGGCAAGAATGAAAGTATTCATGCCTTATCAGGTTAATAGCAAACTAATGCAACTTGCAAAACCAGATGCAATTTTTATGAATAATTTACCTGCAATTAGAGGTATGGAACAAACAGCTGATGTTATTGATGGTCCGCAGAGTATTGTGTTTGATGAGGCTGAGAATAGACTTCATATTCAGAATGCGATTATGTTGTGGTTGCTTGGTAAAAAGTTGTGATTAGTTGTTTGCACATTCCAAAGTAGTAAACTAACAAAAACCTTTATTAATTCTATTTAAAACCCCCTTATTATGGACGATAATTACAAAGCAACTCTTAAAGATCCTCTTATGAAAGAAAGATTGTTTCGAATAGAGAATATTGATGCTATTGAGGATATACTTGATAGAGAAATTCGAGAGCTAAATAGATTAGAGAGATTAGAGCAGAATGGTAAATTGGATTTTGGTGAAACTTTGTCTCTGTTGGAATTAAGAGAGACTTTCCCAGGTGTTTGTACTGAAGTTAATAGCATTTTACAGATCCCAAACCAAGATACTCCACAAATTGAGTATTTCAAGTTAATCAATAATAAGCCACTATCTTATTATATATTGGCAAAATATACCTTATCAGCTGCTAGTTATATTACAGGAGTAGTTGCGATGCATACTGGTTGGAATTCTGATTTCACTAAGTTTTATTTATTTGGTGGTTTTATTCAATTTGTTTTAGGGATTCTTACCCATGTGCATCTTAAAGGGAGCAGTTATTCAAGATCTTCAAAAAAAGTTGTTCTTGATGAAAAAAAAGAAGTGAATGCTGTTTCTGCTTCAGGTCATGAATATGTCCATTTTATTCAAGATAAAGAAGAGATTCCTCTTAATAATTTTCAAATTTTTTTAGAAGGTCATGCAATTGGAACACATAAACAACATGTTGCATTAAGATGTGAGAAAGAAGATAATGAGGCTTATCTGTATAATAGAGCACAGTATAATGTATCAGAATTAAGAAGTGCATACTTATGTTTATGCTCTGATTTGGAAATTAAGCCTCGTAGATCCTTATTGCAGAATAACCTGATTAATACTTTGAGAAAAGATAAAGAACTTATGATTGTGAAAAATGCAAGTTCCCATTCTATTGGTAATGCACTTTTTTCCATTTATGAAGCAATTCATGGCAAAGACATCTATAGACAAATGATTCATGGAGAATTTGTTTTTACATAGTAAATATAATTGATGTTTTGTTTTACAATAATCTATTTAAACAGCTTTCTTTAGCAGATAGAATAGATTATAAAAAAGAAACAGCAAATAACGGAAAAATTATTCCCAATACCCCTCAAAATGGTTAGTAGCTACCATCTGATCAATTGATTTTAAACCTGAAACATCATTATTTAGGAAGTCTACTTGTTTTAAAATATCACGTCCGCATTCAGCATTAATTCCAACGTATGCTCTCATAACAGGGAATTTTGTAGATCCATCACCAGCTAAGTATAAGTATCGATCGGAACCAACTTTTACTAAATGCGCACCCAAATTTTCTTCACCCAAAGTAACTATAGCTGCTTCAACTCCACGGTTTTCAGGTGTTATCATTCCACCAACATATACATTCCAAGCTTCCATAAGCTGAGGATAGAGTACTTGTTTATCAACATATTCTAGATCAATTTCTTCTCTGGTTAGCATATCACCAGTACCTGCTACTAATTTACTGCAAGAGGTATTAACTCCAAAGTATACTCTTTGAACAGGATGATTTCTATTTTCCAGTCCAGATGTGGAGGCATTTTGTTTCCCAGTTATTGAAGTGAACAGATCCATATCCATTTCATCATCAATAGACAGATCATTAACACTGAATACTCCTTGTTCATCTTTTCTAATAACAACTGCGTTATAACCTATATCATCATTACCAACAAATGCACCTTTAAATTGCCAACCTATATAGACTTTCATAGTATGTGGGATAAGATTTCAGCTTATAAATGTTTTGGTTTGATACCACTATAAAGTGTAAACAAAAAGAATGCCGGTGATGGGATCTGAACCCATGACCTCCACGTGACTCAGTGCTATATCATTGGCAATAATGCCTCAAAGCTCAAACATATGAGCGTGGCGCTCTAAGTACCCGCTTGATCAGCTCCAGGCTGAGCTACACCGGCTTAAGTATGGGGTTAAAAGTTATTTATATAAATCTTATGAAAAAATATGTTTTTTGTGCTTTATCATATCAAAACAAATATAAACTACCTTTAATCTCAATTAATTATGAGTCTTACAATTAATATTAATAATACTGATTGTGATAGCCAGTAGGCTGCTCATTGTTTTTCTATTCGTTTTACATTTTAGTTCAATTTATCAGAACGAATAGTGGAAGGTACAGAAATGGAAATTCCAAGATGTATGTCAACACAGCACCCGGATAATGCAAAACAACCGTTCTTTGCAGAGAATAGTGTTCTTAACGGTAATGAGGAGATTAAAGAGGCTTATTATGCTTATTCTCATTTTAATTGCACTGAACAGTTGTGGGATTGTGAAGGCAAGGAAGTCGACAGTTTTGTTATAAAAAAGTTGTTTGACAAGTATGGTTCTTTTTTTAAAGGAAAAAAATTAGGTGAGGATTTGTTTTTGACATTAAGGGTTCCAAACCCTAGTGTTGAAAAAGTTGAAGCAAAGGTTTTACTTGAGACTCTTGAATCTATTCCAAGGTCTAGTGATGCAGCCAGGATTTTTTATGAAGAGGACACTATCCCTATTTTTGAGATTTCAGTACCCATGGTCACTTCTGCTAGTGAGCTTACAAGGATATCTGAGTACTACAAAAAGATTGTAGTTGGAAAGCAATATCGCGTCTTAGCTGATATGAAGATAAAAGATTGGATTGGTAAGTTTCAGCCAGATAGTATCAGAATAATTCCTTTGATTGAGACTAAGGAAGCAATGCTTGATTCTACAGAGATTGTGAGAGAGTTTATTACCAAGAATAAAGTTGAGGATTATATTAGGGTTTGGTTAGCAAGGTCTGATCCTGCTCTTAATTATAGCTCACTTGCTGCTGTTTTGATTAACAAGATTTCACTCCAGAGATTACATATGCTGGAGCAAGAGGAATCTATTAAAGTATTCCCAATTATTGGCTGCGGTTCAGCTCCTTTTAGGGGAAACTTAACTCCTGCCAATGTTGATGAATTAATAAGCGGTTATTCTAGTGTGCAGACTTTTACTTTGCAATCTGCATTTAAGTATGATTACCCTGTTGAAGATGTTAAATCTGCTGTTGAAAAAATAAATAATACAAAAAGAAAAGAACCAATTGATGTTGAGGAAGAGAGATGTTTAAGGATTATTGAAAGATTATCTGATGCGTATACAAAGCAGGTTATGTTAGTAGCTCCACTTGTCAATGAGCTTGTAAAGTTTGTGCCAAAGAGGAGGATGAGAAAACTCCATATAGGATTATTTGGGTATTCAAGGGATAAAGGAAATATTCAGTTGCCAAGGGCGATTGGTTTTTGCGCTTCGCTTTATTCTGCCGGACTTCCTCCCGAGATCCTTGGGTTGAGTGCTTTACAGAGCAAAGATTTAGAGTGTTTGGAAAGTGTTTATAAAAGTTTTAGATCAGATACTCAAGATGCTTTAAAGTATTTGAATAAAGACAATTTTAAGTATTTCCCAAAACATTTAATAAATCAAGTCAACAAATCATTAGAATTGTTTAACTTTGAGATTGATGAGGATCATAAATCCATAACACGTGAAATCATGGAAAGTACGAGGCTTGGCAAGACTTCTCTGGTTTCAGAAAAAGTTCTTGAAGCGGCTATGATCAGGAGGTTTTTAGGTTGAAATGGGCTAGAAGGATTCAAAATATTTCTTATGCAATCAGGGAGATTGTTGAAGAGGCTAAAAAACTAGAAGCTCAGGGAAGAGATATTATTTATCTTAATATTGGAGATCCTATTAAATATGATTTTAAGACCTCTAATCACTTGCATGATGCTGTTTACAAGAAAAAGCATGTTTCAGGATATGCCCATTCCCTAGGGCTTGATGGGGCAAGAGAGGCTATAGTCAAAAAAGCTAGGAAGGAAGGAGCAGATGTTGGTAAGGATGATGTGATTGTTACTAATGGAGGAAGTGAAGCTATATTTTTTTCAATTGGGGCTTTGCTAAATCCAGGTGAGAATATTTTAATTCCAAGGCCAGATTACCCATTATATACTTTTTATCATAAGTTTTTTGGTGGAGTGGACAATTATTATTATCTTAATGAAAAGGATAATTGGCAGCCCGATCTTGAGGATATTAGAAGAAAGGTTAATGAGAAGACTAGGGCAATTGTAGTTATTAATCCTAACAACCCTACAGGAAATGTTTATTCAAAAAGGATTCTACAAGGTGTTGTGGATATTGCTGCTGAGAATAATTTGATTATCTTGGCAGATGAGACTTATGATAAGATTGTTTTTGATGGGAAAAAACATATTCCAATTACTTCACTGGCAAAAGATGTTCCTGTTATTACACTAAGCAGTATGTCAAAGAATTATCTTGTTCCAGGATGGCGTATAGGATGGTTGATTTCCCATGATCCACTTGATAAAGCACATACTTATCTTGAAGGGATTAAAAGAATGGCAAGAGCCAGATTAAGCGGAGTTCACCACCATCAGTTTGGCATAAGTGCGGGCTTAGAAGGCTCACATGAGCATGTTGATGTGATAATTAAGAAACTAGAGAATAGAAGAGACATAACTTATAAGAGATTAAATGAGATTAGAGGGATTAGCTGTGTTAAACCAGAAGCTGCTTTTTATGCATTTCCTAAGATTGAATTAGATGTTAAGTCTGATGAGAGATTTATTAAGAATTTATTACATGAGGAAGGAGTTTTGTTTGTGCATGGCTCAGGTTTTGGACAAGTGCCTGGAACTAAACATTTTAGAGTTGTGTTTTTAGCTCCACCTAAGATCTTGAATAATGCTTTTGATAAACTTGAAAGATTTGTTGAAAAACATTTTTATACTTGAATTAAACAAGGTGAGAACATGGTATACAGAACAAATAATTGTGGAGAACTTAGAAAAGAACATGAAGGTCAGCAAGTAAAGTTAGCTGGCTGGGTGCAAAGTATTAGATTAACAGGCAAATTTGGTTTTATGGATCTACGAGATAGGTATGGAATTACTCAAGTTTTTCTTAATGATAGTTTTTTAGACAAATTAAAAGATTTGAAAAGAGAGTCAGTTGTTTCGGTCGGTGGAAAAGTTAAAGCTAAACCAAAAGCAAATCCTAAGCTTGCAACTGGTGAGATTGAACTATCTGCTGAAGAACTTGAGATTCTAAGTCCAGCTGAACCTTTACCAATGGAACTTGATGAGTCTATTGAGTCTACTGAAGAGACTAGATTGAAGTATCGTTATTTGGATTTAAGAAAAGAACGGATGCAAAAGAATTTGGTATTGAGACATAAGATTACTTTTGCGGTTAGAGAATTCCTTAATTCTGAGGATTTTTTAGAGATTGAAACACCATTACTTGCAAAATCCACACCTGAAGGAGCTAGGGATTATTTGGTTCCAAGCAGAGTTAACAAAGGAAAATTTTATGCTTTGCCTCAATCTCCGCAGATTTTCAAGCAATTGTTAATGATATCTGGTTTTGATAAGTATTTTCAGATTGTAAAATGTCTTCGAGATGAAGATCTTAGAGCTGATCGACAACCTGAGTTTACACAGATTGATATTGAGATGAGTTTTATAGAACAGGATGATATTTTGTCAATGTGTGAAGGTTTGATGAAGAGTGTTTTCAAAAAGGTTTTGGATGTTGAATTAGAGCTGCCTTTTAAGAGGATGACTTACAAAGAAGCTATGGAAAAGCACAAATCAGATAAGCCAGATATTAGAAAGGAAGGAGAGAAATTCAAGTTCCTTTGGGTTATTGACTTTCCAATGTTTGAGTATAGTGAAGAGGATGATAGGTACAAAGCAATGCATCACCCATTTACAATGCCAAGCACAGATGACTTTTCTGATATGGGAAAAGTATTGTCAAAGGGATATGATCTTGTCTTGAATGGATGGGAAGTTGCAGGTGGATCACTAAGGATTTTTAACACAGAGATGCAAGCAAAAGTGTTTTCTGCTCTAGGACTTGGAGAGGAAGAAGCAAAATCAAAATTCGGCTTTTTAATGGAAGCAATGAAGTATGGTAATCCTCCACTTGGTGGAATTGCATTTGGTTTAGATAGATTAATTGCTTTGATGGCTGGTGAAACTTCAATTAGAGAAGTTATTGCATTCCCAAAAACCAAAGATGCTCTTGACTTGATGACAAAAGCTCCATCAGATGTGACGCAAGAACAATTGGATGAGTTGGGATTGAAGTTAAAGTAGTTTAATCAGTTGGAGTTTTTTTGGGTAGAATAAGTTAGCTCCACCTGGCCTGTTCGTTCGCCAGTTTGCTTGATTGTCAAGATACTATAAACCATGTTCTATTTACTAATAGCAAACTGTTCCTTTCTTACTCTTACGATGATTCCAGTCTCTCTCACACAAATCTGGCCTAGGTGGAGCTAACCCTTAACTATCTTTATATATATGTAACCGAAAGATTTAAATAAACTCTACTCTTACTTGAGGGTAATTTGTATTCTAGTATTTTTAGTGAGTATAATGGAAGAAAAGACCCTGAAAACTGGTACAACAACTGTTGGTATTGTGTGTAAAGATGGAATAATTCTAGCTGCAGATAGGAGAGCAACCTCTGGTAATCTGATTGTTGATAAAAAAGCACAGAAGATTCATGTTATTAATGATAATCTAGCTTTGACAACAGCAGGTACTGTTTCTGATATTCAGCTTTTGATAAAGTTAATAAAAGCAGAACTGAAATTAAAGGAGCTTAAAACTAATAGAATGCCAAATATAAAAGAATCTGCAAATATGCTAGCAGGAATTGTTTACTCTAATATTAGAAAGATGTCTATGATTCCAGGTGTTAGTCATTTTGTACTTGGTGGCAAGGATAAATTTGGATTTCACTTATATGATTTGTTTGCTGACGGTTCTTTGACAAGATGTGAAGAGTATATTTCATCTGGGTCAGGTAGTGTTATGGCATATGGTGTTTTAGAGACCTTGTTTAGTGAGGATATGAGTGTTAAGGAAGGTGTTGATTTAGCTGTTAAAGCAATTAACGCAGCTATTCAAAGAGATAGTGCCTCAGGTCAAGGAATAGATGTGATTACCATAACTAAAGACGGAGTTAAATCCGCTTTGAAAAAAACAATTAAAACAACTTTATAAGAGCGAGCGTATTTTTGGAGGAAATGATATTATGACAGATATAATTAAGGAAGTATTAGGTATGCTTCCGAAAACCAAGATTTCTGATGCAGGTTTTGAAGGTGCAAATATTGTTTTGTATACAAAGGATAAGGAATTTTTCCTTCATAATGATGGTTTAATTAAGCAAGTTGTTAATGAGATTAAAAAAAGAGTAGAACTTCGACCGGATCCAAGTATTACTCTTGAACTTGAAAAGGCTGAAGAAGTAATTCGAGGCTTATTGCCAAAAGAAGCTGGCGTTGATAAAGTTTTATTTGATCCGCAAAGAAGTTGTGTTATTATTGAAGCTGAAAAACCAGGACTTGCGATTGGTAAGCAAGGTTGCATTCTAAGAGAGATTAGATCTAAAACACTTTGGGTTCCTCTTGTGCAAAGAAAACCTGCACTAAAGAGCAAACTTATTGAGAACATTAGAGGTGTTTTATATCAGGAGTCTGATTATAGACGAAAGTTTTTGAATAAGACAGGCCATAGAATTTATGATGGTTGGATTAGAGATAAGAAAAAAGAATGGATTAGATTAAGTGTGCTTGGAGGAGGAAGACAGGTTGGTAGAAGCTGTTTATTATTACAGACCCCTGAAAGCAGAGTGTTGTTTGATTGTGGTGTTGATGTTGCCAATAGTAGGGATTCATACCCGTTTTTAGAATCTCCTGATTTTAATATTAATGAACTAGATGCTGTTGTTTTAAGTCACTCACATCTTGATCATTGTGGTTTTATCCCATATTTGTTTAAGTATGGTTATAGAGGACCTGTTTATTGTACTGCACCAACAAGAGATGTTTCATCTTTGCTATTGCTTGATTATGTTAAAATTATGAAATCAGAGGGAGATGATCCAATTTTTACAAGTGAACATATCAAAGAAATGGTTAAGCATACAATTACTCTTGGCCTTGAAGAAGTATCTGACATAACCCCAGATATTAGAATCACAATGTATAATGCAGGTCATATTTTGGGAAGTGCAATGGTGCATATTCATGTTGGAAATGGTCTACACAATATTCTTTATACTGGAGATATGAAGTTTGGTAAAACAACTTTACTTGAACCTGCAGTTACCAAGTTTCCAAGACTTGAAACTTTGATTATTGAAGGAACTTATGGTGGGAGAGATAATATTTTACCAACCAAGCATGAGTGTGATTTACAGCTTGCAGATTATATTGCCAAGACTATTAAGAGAGGTGGAAAGGTTTTAATTCCTGTGCTTGGATCAGGTAGAGCTCAAGAGGTAATGGTTATTATTGAAAATTTAATTAGAACTGGGAAACTTGATAGAATTCCTGTTTTTATTGATGGTATGGTTTGGGATATTACTGCCATTCATACTGCTTATCCTGAATATCTTAATAGCAAGATTAGAAGACAAATATTCCATCGAGATCAGAATCCATTCTTGGCTGATATTTTCAAACATGTTGGTTCAAAAAAAGAAAGACAGCTGATTTTTGAAGAAGTTGGGCCATGTGTTATTTTAGCTACTTCAGGTATGCTTGTTGGCGGCCCTTCTGTTGAGTACTTAAAAGAGCTTGCTGAGGATCCTAAAAATACTCTGGTTTTTGTTTGTTATCAAGGTGAAGGTTCACTTGGTAGAAGAATCCAAAGAGGGGATAAGGAGTTTGCAGTTAAAGCAGGTACTAATCGACAAGATATTATTAAGGTTAATCTTGAAGTGCAAACTATTGAAGGATTTACAGGACATAGTGGCAGAAAACAGCTGATGAATTTTGTCTACAAGTGTATTCCAAAGCCAAAGAAGATGTTTGTAGTGCATGGAGAAAGTTCAAGATGTCTTGATCTTGCAAGTTCTATTCACAAGACTGCTAGAATTGAGACTATTGCACCGAGGAACTTAGAGGCTCATAGAATTAGATAACAGTTTAGTTATATCTATACTAATTTTGTTTTTATTCCTATCAGTTTAGTTTTTTATAATCATTATAGTATACTAAATCAGATACTAGTTTGGAGATATACCACACACCAGGATATACCATTTAGTATATTAATTATGATTTAACTATATTATTTTACTAATTGATATCCTGATCCTAAAACAGAAGCTTTTTAAAAAAAACCCAGTATCATTTAAGAATGAAGGTTTGGGAATATATAAAGAAAACATGGGATTTTATATGGAATGATGATAGCCTACTTAGCTGGGTTATTAGTATTGTTCTTGCTTTTTTATTGATCAAGTTTGTTGTTTATCCTGGCCTTGGGTTTTTGCTTGGTAGTGATTTTCCAATTGTGGCTGTTGTTTCAAACTCAATGGAACATAATGGTGATTTTGATTCCTGGTGGGAACAGTCTGGTAATTGGTATGAGGAAAAAGAAATTTCCAAGCAAGAGTTTAATTCATATCAATTTCACAATGGATTCAATAAGGGAGATATTATGATTTTGGTGGGCGCTCCTCCAGAAAAGATTGAGATTGGAAGTGTTCTTGTTTTTATTAGCCACACAACAAGACCAAAACCAGATCCGATTATACATAGAGTTGTTGAAAAAAGTGAAGATTATGTTTTTAAAACAAAAGGAGATAATAATAACAAGATGTTTGATGATGAGTGTTTTGAAGATGGTTATTGTATTGATGAAACAAGGATTACTGAGTCTCAGGTTTTAGGAAAGGCTGTTGTTAGAATTCCGTGGTTAGGGTATATCAAGATATGGGCTGTTGAACTTGTTCCTTTCTTGAGGAGGGTACTATAATGTTTTGTTCAAAATGTAAATCAATATTAATTCCAAAGAAAAAAGGTAATAAGACTGTTATGTGTTGTAATTCCTGTGGTCAGAGTGATAAGGATGCGAAGGCAATTATGTCTGAGAAAGTTAAATCAGATGATAGGAACATTGATGTTGTTGATAAGGATGTTGAGACAAAGTCAATGACAGATCAAACTTGTCCAAAGTGTGGTCATGATAAAGCATATTATTGGTTTTTACAGACCAGAGCTAGTGATGAGTCAGAGACACAGTTTTTTAAATGTGTTAAGTGTAAGCATCAGTGGAGAGTTTATGATTAAAGCTTAGTCTTTCATAAATTTTTCATAGAATTCTTCCGGATCATTAATCGCATAAATATTCCATTCTCCTTTTTCAAGAAGATGATGTTCTTCAGCCATGTGAATTAATCCATGATTGAATAAATGGACACTACCATCTAATAAATTGTGAACTGCCCAATCATCAGACCATAGTATGTTGCATCCTACTGGACACGGAGCTGAACCTGGTTGCACAGTTCCCCTAAAATCAACAGAATATAGTTTTTTATTGTAATCTCCGTTTATAAATTGCCTGTATCTATTTGCAATAGCCTCGTATGAACCCCCAATTCTTGAAAGAATTGGATCATCATGAGCTCTTACTTCAGCTGCAGAGCCAAATCCTTCAAAATAATCCATACTTCTTAATTCACCAAATGACATTCTGTTAACCATATTATTTTATATTGGAAGACTTTTTGCACCAATCAGTATATTCTGCTTCGCTTATCTATATTAGAGATATATATCTCTTTGTTTTCATAATTTACTATATACAAAACTCTATAATCTCCAACTCTTATTCTATACATTTTACTTCTAACATTAATTATTTTCTTCACATAGTTTGGGACAGGATTTGTTCTCAGATCACTAATCTTTTTAAGAATTCTCTTTGAAATATTTCTGGGATACTTTTGAAGGGTTTTATGTGATCTTGTATTGAATTTTATTGAAAACATTTAACAAATACCAAACTCTTTTTCAATCTGCTCAGAGTCAATAAGTTTGCCAGCTTTTTTTTCTCTTGCTGTTTCTGTAAGAGCATCAAAGTCATCCTGAGAAAGAATCATATCCTTATCTACCATATTTTTTTTTATAGAATTAATTTCCTTTTTAATTTCTTTTAGTTCTTCCAATAATTGATTTTGTGCCATGCTACATTCTGGGAGAGTTCTAGGTTTATAAATATTATGTAAATATTAGACCGTAAACAATCTGTTATCATTTCCAACATCAAATAGTCCAGAACTTGCTCCAGCATCAAGCCAACCATGAGCATAGTTTACACAGGCAAATGCATTTACCTTGTCACCTTTTTCTCTAAAGTGATGTGCATCTTTGTAGTATCTTTGTGCCATGTCTAGGAAATACGATGCTGTTTTATGTTGCTCAGTATTTTCTGGTGGCGCTATTTTGACTTTGTCTAGAGCTTGCTTTGTTATTCCAAAGTATTTGTCTAGTTTTTGTTCTGTTATTGTGTCCATGTTTATCAGTAGAAATGTTGAATTTAAATAGTTTTACAAAAAGATAAACATTGTATTCAGGTACATATTCTCCAATCTTGGAGATACACTCCATACCCAATATATCATTCAAAGTTTGTATATTTGATTGTTGCTTTCTGTATGGGCCTATTTGCATCTATTTCATTTAAGGTACATTAGAATAACTCTAACCTTAGTTAACACCACTTGCGAAATTGTTCTTACTTAACAGTGATCAACAAAAGAAAAGTTTATAAGCATTATTCTATTCCCATACATATGGTTAATAAAGCAATTAAGAGAACTGCCTTGTTACTTGGAGTATATTTGGCAGGTATGGTTGCAGTTAATGCACATATTGCTTATGACTATCACACACATACAAAGTATACAATTGAAAATGGTGAAATTCCTAAAGTTTTGGAAGTGCATAAGTATGAGATTAATTTAGATGGTGAGGAAGAGTATTTAACCATAGTTGCTGAAAAACATTCATATTCCAAAGAAGAATATGAAATTGGAATTAGGTTAGCGGAAGACCATGCACATTTCGCTAGTGAAGTTGGAACTCAGTCATTTTATAATGTATCAAAAAGTAATTTAAGGTACTTACTTGCAATAGTAACCTGTCTTGGTCCTTCAAATTACTATTATAATCTTGGCAGTGGTAGAACCTACGATAGTGTAAGCTCCATAGCTGAAGACCAAGGGTATTTTATCTACGCTTTGGAAGATGTACAGCAAAGTTTGGAAGATTTCTCCGGATTTGATAAAGCACTGTTTTTTGGATGGTCAACGGCATCTGCTTTGGTTTCACCTATAGGATATTACCAAGGAAGAGATGATACAGGTTTTGTACATGGCCAAAATAAAGGAACACTATTTAATAGACTATTGGTTGATAAAAGAGATGAAGGTATAGCAGATGGTATTATCGATTTATTGAGAGATGATGAGATTGATGATCTATTAGCTTCTCTTGGGATTGCACATTTTGAGGGTGTTATTGAACACCTCTCTGAAAAAGTTGAGCTAATTGAAATTCCCTATGATTATGATCAATAGACCAAATAATTTAAAAACATACTTCAACCTCTTTTTCTTATGTCAGATATTGGGGGGCAGGCAGTTGTTAATGGAGTGATGATGCGAGGTAAACGCAAGTATGTTGTTGCTGTTAGAAAAGATAAAGATATTGTTATCAAAAAAGAAAAGATTAAGGTTTCCAAGTTTATTAAAATCCCATTTATTAGAGGTGTTGTTTCTCTAGCTGAGTTTTTAGTTATTGGTATCAGGGCATTGGAGTGGTCTGCAAAACAGTCAACTGATGACGATGAACCAATATCAAATAAAGAGATTGCTTTAACTTTTGGAATTGCTTTTTTATTTAGTCTTGTTTTGTTTGTTGGAATTCCGTTTTTTGTTTCTGGCTTGTTTGTTAAGAGTAAGGATGTTTGGTTTAATTTGTTTGAAGGACTTGTAAGAGTTTGTGTTTTTATTGGGTATATTGTTATTATTTCTAGGTTTCAGGATGTTAAGGAAGTTTTTCAGTATCATGGTGCTGAACATAAGACTATTAATTGTTATGAGGCAGGGAAAAAACTTACTGTTAACAATATAAAAAAATATTCAAAGATTCATACAAGATGTGGAACTTCATTTATTATGATTGTTTTAATGGTTAGTATTGTTGTGTTTTCATTTATCCTGGATCCAAGATGGTATGTAAAGTTAGTTTCAAGAATTGTTTTGATTCCTGTTATTGCAGGTATTTCTTATGAAATATTAAAGTTGAGTGCCAAGTTTGAACATATTGGTTTTGTTAGAGCTTGTGTTGCACCAGGTCTATGGCTTCAGAGGTTAACCACAAAAGAACCAGATAATAAACAAATTGAGGTTGCGATCAAGGCTTTGAAAGGTTTACTTACTTCAAATTAACAGAAGCTACTTCATCAATTAAGTCCTGAGCTGTTTTTACTTCTTTTATTGTTCCTTTTGCATCGCAGTATTGACACTTATTAGGCATTTTTTTACCTTTCTTTACTTCAGACTTAAAACCGCAACTTTCGCAATAAACACTTGGCATGTGTAAATTCTTAGTTTTGGGATATTTAAAGTTTTTGTTTTAACAGGATTAAGAAGAGTTTTGACCTACAATCCCATACCAATAGAACAATAGTTTATCTACTGCTTTTACTAGGTCCATACCTTTACCTTCTATTGTGATACATTTGTCTTCAAGTTTAACATATGGTTCTTCTGCTTCTTTTAGATAGATCACATTGATATCTGTGTTTTCACAAGTTATTATTGGTCGTAATGCACAAGCTTCTGTTTCATTTTTTGAACATGCTGAGATCAAGTCTCTTCTTATGCCTTGAGCCAGATTTAGGCTTAGCTCTCCTGCAGCTAATGCCATTGTTGTTGTATTAGAGTTTTCAGGATCAAAAGTAATGTATAGATCATCTTCATTAAATGATGGATGCAAACTTCCGTTTATCCTGATGTTTTCTGTTTCCCATGGTGTGTAATGCAAGGGAATTGTTATTATCTTATTTCCTACTTGAACATCTGTTATCCACAAATCTTGTTTTTTGTGGAATTCGAAATTATTGTATGTTAGTTTTGAAGGTTCTGGTTTAAAGAAATTATTGTACATGTAGATTGTAAAACCAATTATTAATGCAAAGGCCAGTAAAACTGATAGAACTGATTTGAGTTCTTTATTCATTTTTTATTACACCAAGGTATTCTAGTAATAGACGATCTTTGAGTTGCATATAATCATAACCTGAGTTTGCTGTTAGTATTAGACAGTATTGGTCAGAGTAAGCTTTTGTTTCATTTGATTGTTGGAATGCTATTACTGGAATTGGGATTGTGGCGTTTGCACATGTTATGTGTGGAAGTTCGTATCCTTCTACATCATCACTTATTCCGGTTATGGGATATATTCCTTGCTCACCTAAGAATTGAGATAAGTCAAAAGCACTTGATCCAATGTATTCTAGGTTTACACCTGTTACTGGAACTGTTATGTAGACCATTTTTGTAGCTTTTATTTGCATTGCGATATTTGGATCAAAATCTAAAGATTCAAGACTTGCTGGATAGTTTAAGACTCTATAGTTGTTTCCATTGTGCTGAAAGTACCAATACTCTCCTTGCTGAGTGAACTCAAAACCGTTATACTCATATGTTTCTTTAGTATCATTACTAACAATGATTCCAAGCATACTTGATACTAAAACAAATGCTAGTAGGATTGATAGCAATTTTTTATTGTCTTTTTTCTTTTTTCGTCTCATCTTATGCTGTTAAATTGAGGGGGTTTTTATATCTTTTTGTCTGATTATGTTAGAAGATCAAACCAAAGATTTTTATATATATAATTAAAGACTTCTTTTAAAAAATGAGGAAACCAATTATTAGAATTGAGAAGGTCTGGAAGATCTATAAAATGGGAGATGTAGAAGTTGCAGCTCTTAGAGGTTTAGATCTTAAGGTTGAGCAAGGAGAGTTTTTGGCTATTCAGGGCCCTTCTGGTTCTGGAAAATCAACAGCCATGAATATGATTGGGTGCTTGGATGTTCCTACTCGAGGTAGAATTTATCTAGAAGGCAAAGATATTAGTAAAATGACTGAATCCAATCTTGCGCAGATTAGAGGGAAGAAAATTGGGTTTGTTTTCCAAAAGTTTAATTTGATTAATACTTTAACAGCTGCTGAGAATGTTACACTGCCTATGGTTTTTCAGTCAGTTGGTCCTGAAGAGAGAAGAAAGCGAGCTAAGGAACTATTGGGTTTGATGGAGCTTGGTGATAGGATTGACCATAAGCCAAACGAACTTAGTGGTGGTCAGCAGCAAAGGGTTGCTATTGCCAGAGCTTTAGCAAATAATCCAGAGGTTATTTTAGCTGATGAACCTACTGGTAATCTTGATTCAAAGACCGGTGATAATGTGCTCGGATTTTTAAAAAAATTACACAAAAGGGAGAAGAAAACAATTGTTTTAGTGACTCATGATAGACATATGGCAAAGCATGCAGATAGAGTTGAACGATTATTAGATGGAAAAATTATTAAACGGTAATATAGTAGTGAGGGTTAATATGAAAAAAGAGTTGTTTATTGGACTTGTTTTTATTATGTTGATTGGATTAGTGAGCGCTGATACTCCTTCAGGAAGGATTTCTGAATCTGTTAATGTTCAGGTTTCCTTGTTAAACCAGGATCCAGATCCTGTTCAGCCTGGAAGCTATGTTGAGGTTAGATTCAAGGTTGAAAATCTAGGAGTTTATGATGCTGATGATGTTGTTTTTGAGCTTTTACCAAGCTATCCTTTTAAGCTTGAACCAGGTGATACTGCAACGAGAAAAATTGGCACTTTATATGGCCGAGCAACAGGGGATGAGAGCGCACTAGTTTATTATAAACTAAAAGTTGATAAGGATGCTGTTGAAGGAAATAATGAGTTAAGATTAAGATACAGTGATGATAGTGGCAGTAGCTGGATTTTGCTTGACGAGTTTGATATTCGAGTTCAGACTATTGATGCTGTTGTTGGGATTAGTGCTGTTGATACTGTACCAAAAAAATTAGAACCTGGAAAGGTTGGAAAACTCATTTTTAAGCTTGACAACATGGCTGATTCACTTATTGAAGATATTACTTTAAAGCTTGATTTTAGTTCAGATGATATGCCTTTTGTTCCAGTTAATTCTGCTAGTGAAAAGCAGATTAGATCACTTGGTGCAGGAGAATCAGTTGAGTTTGAATTTGACATTAGGGTTTTGGCTGATGCTGATTCACAAACTTACAAGGTCCCAATTGAAGTAAGGTATATTGATGAGAGTGATACCTTATACAACAGAACTGATATTATTGGAGTTACTGTTGGATCAACACCGGAGATGGATATTTTTATTGAGGAACAAACAGTTTATTCTGCAGGTACAGGAGATGTTTCAATTAAATTTGTGAACAAGGGAGTTACTGACATTAAGTTTTTATCTGTAAAACTTTTGGAAAGTGATGGACTGGAGATTATTTCCACCCCAATGATTTACATCGGAGATCTTGATTCAGATGATTATGAGACTGCGGATTTTGATATTTATGTTAAGAAAACCAAAGAGTCTTATGTAGATATTCCATTGAAATTGGAGTATGCTGATGCTAATAATGAAGAATTTGTCCAAGATGTTACATTGCAGATGAGATTGTATTCTGGAAAAGAGTTGAAAAAATATGGTTTGATTCAAAGTTCAAGCAGAGGAGGATTAATTATATTATTAGTTGTTGTGGGTGGGGTTATTTACTGGCGAAGGCGCAAGAAGAAAAAAAAGTAATATGTGGAAGGATTATTTTAATATTGTTTTGAGATCTCTTACTAGAAGGAAGACTAGATCTTATCTAACTATGATAGGGATCTTTATTGGAATTGCAGCTGTTGTTGCTTTGATTGGTTTGGGTGAAGGTTTAAGGACAGCAATTACTTCCCAGTTTGGTTTTTTAGGTACTGATATTCTGACTGTACAGGCAGCAGGTCTAAGTTCTGCTGGTCCACCTGGAACTGCTGTTGTGAATCCATTAGCAGATGATCTTGCAGAAAAAATTGATAATGTTAATGGTGTAGAGGTTGCCTTTAATAGACAGTTAGAAAGTGCTTCTATGGAGTTTAATGATGAGCAGACTATTGCCATAGTGTTTTCTATGCCTGAAGGCGATTTAAAAAAAGTTGTTGAGACCATGCTAAACCTTGATGTTGAGCATGGGAGATTGTTAAAAGATTCTGATGCATACAAAGTTGTGATTGGTAATGAATTTACTAAGGATACGACATTTGGGAAGAAAGTTAGTGTTGGAGATAGAGTTAATATTAATGAGCAGGAGTTTGAAGTGGTTGGAATTTTGGAAAAGAAGGGTAATTTTATGTTTGACCAGGCTGTTATTATGAATGTTGAGGTTTTGCTTGATTTGTTTGGTGATGATGGTACTGCAGATTTGATTACAATTCAAGTAAAAGATGAGAAACAGATTGATGAGGTTAAGGAGAATATTGAAAAATTAATGAGAAAGGAGAGAGATGTTGACAAAGGTAAAGAGGATTTTGCTGTTGAAAGTCCTCAAAGTATGATTGAGTCTTTTAATAGTACTTTATTTGCTGTGCAGCTTTTTGTTTATATTATTGCTATTATCTCATTAATGGTTGGAGGTGTTGGTATTATGAATACTATGTACACTTCTGTTTTGGAAAGGACTGGTGATATTGGTGTTATGAAAGCTGTTGGTGCAAGAAATTCAGCGATTTTTATTATGTTTTTCCTAGAATCTGGCTTACTCGGTATGGTTGGAGGAGCTGTTGGTGTTTTGTTTGGATATTTGCTTGCTTATGGTTTTGCTTTTGCAGGTTCAATTGCATTAGGTTCATCTTTAATACAAGCAAGTATTAGTCCTTGGTTAGCTATTTTGGCTTTGATGTTTTCATTTATTATTGGAACTATTGCTGGAATTTTACCTGCGATTCAGGCTTCAAAATTAACACCTGTTGAGGCATTGAGTTATTCAAAATGATAGACTTACTTAAGTATATATTTAGGAACGTTAGGCACAGACAATTAAGGAGTTGGCTGACTATTCTATCTATCTTGATGGGTATTACTGCCATTTATACTATTCTTAGTTTTGGATTAGGTTTGCAAAATTATATGGATACTTTAGCAGATGAGGCTGGCGCTGATAAATTGTATATTCAGGCAAGGGGCATAGGTGCGCCAGGTACTGATGATAATTTTAGACTGACCAAGGATGATATTGATTTTGTGGGAAAAACAAGAGGTGTTGAGGATATTACTGCAATTTATATGGATGCAGGTTCTGTTGAGTTTAAAGATCAGATAATTTATGCTTATGTTTCTGGCCTTGATACAGACGATCTCGAGTTTTTTGAAGAATCATTTTCATTTAAGATTGAAAAAGGAAGGCAGCTTAGGGATGATGATATTGGGAAAGTGGCTTTAGGTTATAGATATGGCCAGGATGATAAGGCTTTTGAAAAAGCTGTAAGAACTGGTGATGATATTAAGGTTAATGGTGTGGACTTTGAAGTTGTGGGTTTTTATGAAGAGGTTGGAAATCCTGCTGATGATGTTAATGTGTATTTAACTCAAGCTCAATTTGAAGAGCTTTATGATATTAAGGATGAGTATGGTTTTGCTATGATTAAAGCTGAGAAAGGTGTTGATACAGGAGAGCTAGCTGAAAAGATCACAATTAAACTTAGAAAACATAAAGATCAGGACGAAGGCCAAGAAGATTTTTTTGTTCAGACTTTCGAAGATGTGCTTGCAACTTTTGGTGTTATTATTAATGTGCTTAATGGTGTGCTGATATTGATTGCTTTGATTTCTGTGATTGTTGCTTCGGTTAATATTATGAATACCATGTACACTGCTGTGCTTGAGAGGACAAAAGAGATTGGGATTATGAAAGCTATTGGAAGTACTAATAAAAGAATCTTAATGATTTTTATGCTTGAGTCTGGTCTTTTGGGATTGATTGGAGGTGTGGTTGGAATTGGACTTGGTTATTTGATTGCCTCAACAGGAGGTAAGTTTGCTGCTGAATCTGGTTTTGCTTTACTGCAACCTGCATTTCCCTGGTATTTAACTGCTGGCTGTTTGTTGTTTGGTTTTTTTGTTGGAGCTGTTTCTGGGTTATTACCAAGTATTCAAGCATCAAAGCAGAAACCTGTGGATGCACTTAGGTATGAATAATACCTAAGTGCTTTGAACGAAATGGAGTGGAGTGAAAATGCATTGCGGTACGAGTGAAACGAAGTATCGAAATGCTAGGAATGAAACGAAGTGGAGTGAGTATGCGTTAAGATATGAGTAGCATTAGTTAATTTTGCTTGGTTTATACCAAGTGCAAGTATCATGTGCTGGCGAGTAAATAATGTGGTGGTATGGTTTCCCATTAACTAGTGAAAATGATAAGGATATGTAATTAACATCTCTTTCTCTGAGTAGTTGATTATTGAATAAAGGATGAGAATGACATTCAATAAATTCATCTGCCATATCTACCTCATCTTGAGATATTAGATCCCACTGTGTAGATGTGAGCCAACTTTCAGGATTTGCATAATTAACTACAGGTAAAGCTTGGTATGTTTTTGTGGGTTTTCCATCTTTTATTATGTATCTCTCACCTGTTTCTGCAATATCTTCAACACATTGGTGAATTCCCCTGAATTGATTCTGAGTTAGTGTTTTATTACAATGTGCTCTTATTTGCCTTTCAAGTTCATCTTTGTAACATAGATTTGAAGGATCAATTATCTCGATTTTAATTTGATGGATTTTTGCATAATTGTTTATGTCTCTTAATCCTTTAAACAGGAGTTCTTCTTGGACACTCATATTACGGGTCATAAAATCCCTATATCTTCTTTCAAAGAAGTTTGGTTTGGGCCACATGAATTTAAGGGAATTGAGATGTAAATAAATATTATACTCTAAAAAGAAAGAATTCTAAGGAATTAGATTTTTGAATTATATACTGATTTTACCGAATGTTTATTAAGATATACAAATTCCTTGTATTATGACCTTTAAATTAACTGATTTTGATACTGTTAGAAGGTGCTGGATTCAGGATTTTCACTGGTACACTCCTGGTTTGAACTTAAACACTTATTTAACTTCCAAATCAGATAAAACAAAATCCAAAGCTGTTAAACTGGCAATTTTTTCCTGTGAAAAGTTAGTAAAGGCTTATGAACAAAAGGAAGAGCTCTTTAAGACTTTTGAATTAGATAGTGAGTATTATCCAATTGTTTTGATAAGGTCTTTGTTGCCACAGTTGGAAGAAAATCTCTTAATGGAGGATTATGAAACTGCACATATGATTTCTGGTTGGATATGCGGTGATGCTGAAATTTGGGGAGATTTGTTGAGAGAATTTCAGGAAAATATTAATTATAATTTTAGAGGCAAACCAACTATTGATTGAGAAAACAAATAATATGAACTATGATATATCTTCCATTTACTGTTTCATTAGAAGCACAAAATCATCAATCCCTAATTTGGTTATTTTCTTGATGTTGCTGATAAATTGTTTACTAAGATTTTTACACATTTGAAAGTCGTTGCAGTCCCAACAACCAGGAATATTCTTTTTTATGCAACATTTCCGTATTATACAATCTGGATTTCCTCCTCCTTCTTTACATAGTTTTGGACAACGAAGCAAGACTAGATTGTTTAATTCTTCTTTAAACTGGGAGGAAGGGTCATTGATTGATCCACAAATATGTGTGTTTTCCAAAGCATTTTTTAGGGATTCTGCTGCATTTGAAACAACCATTTTATAGCATTTTGGACAATATAATCCGCAATAAGCAACTTGATAGGAGTTGTTTTTAGTCATATCATTAAATTGGAGGTTTTTATATAATAATGTTTTCTTATGAAAGGATAGAGTGCAACATGGTCGAAGAAGTTCGTTTATGTTACATAAAACGTGAGTTTAAATCTTCTTAAGACTAATAAACAATTGCACTTAACCAAAAACAAATTCACTAAGATACCAAACTCTCAAACTCACTCATATCCACCACATAGATCCCGGGTCGTTCTTTCATCTCAGTATAATAACTGTCTCTGTCTAATAGAATTCCTTTCATTCCAAGGCTGATTGCTGATCTGATTACTTTGATTGAGTCATCAACTGCTATGCAGTTTTCTGGTGAGGTGTTTGCTGCTTTTAGAACTCGATCCCAAAAGCCTTGCTTTGGTTTGTCTATTGGTTCACCAACAAAGATGTGTTTTTCTGGGATGTATTTTGTTATTCCTTGCAAGATCATTCTTTCTATTTTTCTTTTTGTCGCATAGTCTGCATCATAGATTATCTTATCATCTTCAAAGAATAGAATGCTGTCTGTTGATGTGATTATGAATCTTGGATTTTTGGATTCGGATAAGAATTCTGCTGCATCTTTAAAAACCTGGCATGATTTGCCTATTGCTTGCCAGTATTGTTCAATTATTTCTACTATCTCTTTTCCTGATGCTGTGATTGAGTATTTGTTGAATAAGTACTTTAGCCATAAGCCACGACTCCACATAAAGTTACGTTGGCTTTTGTCAAAACCATTTGGTACTTCAATGTTAAGATTGTTTAGGTCTTTGATTAGTTGAGGAGCTCTTTTGTTTGGAAGGTCATGATAGTATGTATCAAGATCATGAAATATTTGACCAAATTCATCTCCCATTTTCTGGCCAATTTCTTTGTATTTTTCAACTAAGATTTCGTTTACTTTTTCTGTACCGGCTTCTGGAAGAAAAGGAGCTAGGACACGATCCATGTCTAATAGTAGTGTTTTCATAATTGTTATCAGTTTTCTGATTTGTATTTAATTCTTTTGTTAAGAAATTACTTATTATTTAGAGTTAGCTACACCTGGCCAGTTCGTGAGCCAGTTTGTTAGAAGCTTAACCACACAGAATCCACTCTTTAACCAGAATTTGCAAACTGTTCCTTATTGTCTTTAAAAATGATTTACGGCTCACTCACTTAAATCAGGCCTGGGTCCAGCTAACTCTAGATATTCATTCTTACACCCAAAACCTTTATAAAGTGCCAGAAATTACCAGCAAATATGGCAAAGCTAAGAAAGGGAGTTTCCTATAGAAGGCTTGAAAGGCCGTATACCAGGTATTCTAAGTTTAGAAAGCACTCTTATATTAAAGCAGCCCCTAATATCAAGATTGTTAAGTTTGATATGGGGAATCAAAAAGGAGATTATGATACTGAGCTTCATCTAATCAGTAAAAATGGTGTCCAGATCAGACAGGAAGCAATAGAAGCTGCTAGAAGATCTTGTAATAGATATTTAGAGAAATTTGTTGGAAAAAACAATTTTCACTTGAAAATTAAGATGTATCCTTATCATGTTTTACGGGAAAATCCAATTGCTAAAGGTGCTGGTGCAGATAGATTCTCAACTGGTATGAGCCATGCATTTGGAAAACCTATTGGATTTGCAGCTCAAGTTAAGAAAGGTCAAGTTTTATTTCAAGTTAGAACTAAAAAGGAGCATTCAGAACCAACAAAAAAAGGTTTGAAAATGGCAAGTTACAAGCTTCCAACTTCATGTTCTATTCAAGTATTTGAGAATAGATAACCTTGAAATATTTCTTAATTTTTAGAACTATGTTCTGACTGAGCGACATTTTGCGATTTCAAAGTTCTCTCTGAGAATTTTGCTTTGTTTGACAAAATTGTCCATAAATAGTTTTTTAGTTCTTCTGGATCTGTGAATGCTTTGTATTTTTTCTTAAATGTTTCATATTGTTCTGGCTTTAATATATCTGTTTTTGAAAGGTATACTAATGGTTTTTTGTTTTTGATGTTATCGAATAATTGCATTTGTTCTGATAAAGGATAGCTTTCAGTTAGATCAAAAACATAGACAATTTTGTTTGCCACATTGTGTATTGCAAGGTATGCTTGTTTTTCAATGTTATTCATTTTTTGGAAACGGTTAAGTGTTCCAGGTGTATCTAGAAATTGGATTTTTTTGTGGGTTTTGTTTGCATATGCTACATTGATACCTCTTGTGGTAAAAGGATATGCAGCAATTTCTGGTCTTGATGTTGTGAGTTTTGTTAATAGAGTTGTTTTTCCAACATTTGGAAAACCAAATATCCCCACTGTAAAGATGTCTGATTTTATGTCAGGATATGTTCTAAATGTTTTTCTTGCTTGATCAAGGTATTTAAGTTCAGATTTGATTTGTTTTAAGATTGAGGATATTCTTCCAATATAGGCATTGGTTAATTGAGGAGAAACAACAGATGATCTCTTGATTTTGTAGGAATAATCTTTTGAAAATTTGATAATTTGATTGTTTGCCCAGTTTACAGCTCCAAGTGATTTTTTGAACTTAACAAAGTCAAGAGTACATTTGATTAATTCAACGTGAAAACGATCAAGTTCAGATGTGTTGGGAAAACTCAACAAGATTCTGGTCAAGGATTTTTCTAAGTACTGCTTTTTATTTTTTATTCTTTCAAGTTCTTTTTGTTTTTGATGTTTTTGCCTTGCTGCAGCTTTTCTTCCTCTTGTTAGAGCGGTTTCTATGTAAAATTGCGGCTGCTCTACTTGAGGGATATTAAATTGCATAAAAGTGGGGCATGCTACAGGTTATAAATATGTTTTCAAAATGTATATATATTCTAAAAGTTTTTTAGTATAATGGTTGGAGGAGATGGAAATTAGAGATTTTATTGGAGTAAATAGTGAAAAAGAGTTATTTTGCTTTGTTGAGAAAAAAATACACACTTCTATGAGTGGAACACTCCTTGATGTGGGATCAGGTTATATTCCACAATTGGGTAATTTTATAACAGCAATTGACAATGGCCGTCTTGATTTTGTTTATTGTCTTGATCCTAATCCTTCTTTTTTACACATGAAAAATAAGGTACCCAGTCGTATAAAAGATAAAATTGTTTTTATTAATAAAAAAATTGAAGATGTTAATAATCTAGATTTGAGGTTTGATTGGATTTTTCTAGAGTTTGTTTTTAATCATTTTAATAAACCAGTTGAATCACTGGAAAAATTGAGACAACTATTAAGACCTGGTGGGAAAATCTATCTTAAAGAGTCTATTATAAAAGAGAATCAAGTTAATGTACCAGAGTATGTAAACCCTGAGTTTATCACAAAGAATGTTAGGCGAATTCAAAGAGAGATCAGTGATATTAAAGAGAAGGTTGACAAACATACATACAAAAGGGTTGAATCAGATTTTGCAAAAACCTATTTACTTGAGGAGGAAACACCACACACAAAAGAGCAAATAGTAGATGTGGTTAAGAAAAGTGGTTTAGAGATTAAGTATTTATTTGAAGCAAATGTTTATGAGGATCTGCTTTTGCAGTTGATTTGTGAAAATAAGAAAAACTTAAAATAAGATATACTATTATGGATTAAAAATGGAAATCACAAACAATCAGATTTATGAGAAATTAGAAAAGATCACTGCTATTTTAGAAGAGCTCAAGCAAGAAGAGGAAGAAGTTATTAGAAAAGAAGAAGAGATTGAGATGGAAGAGGAGAAATTGCTGGAATTGCTTGGAAAGAAAGTTAATAGAAAATGCCATAGTGTTTTAGAGTGGACCAAAGAGATATGGCAGTATTGTAGGTATAGAAAGCATCACACAACTGAAAAAACTCTTGATTTTAAGTGTAAAAAGACTGGGAATACTTGCAGGTTTGTGGACTGTCCTCTTAATAGATTGGATTAGAATATAGATATTATTGGTATTTATTGTGCAAGCACTCTTTTCAGAGCTGGTTGGTACTTTCTAACTTCTAGAGCTGGTAGAACTTGAGATAAGCTTACCATATAGTTATGAGCAAATGCCTTATATAATATCATACGTTCTTCATCTGTTGCTGTAATTGATCCCATTGGATACAGTGTTTGAAACATTGCAAAATCGATTTCTCTGTTGAATGCATCAATACTGTCACCTCTTTCTTGTAAAATTCGGCTAAACTTATCAACTTTTTTTTTCTGTTTAAGAATATACCAGAATGCCTTGTCATATTTTTTAAGATTTGGTCTAAGTTTAGCTTGGGCCATGATCCTTTCAAAATTAATATCAGTAGCAATCTTATGAAATTCATGTATCAAAGGAAGGTGGTCTTTTACAAATTCATCAATGTCTGCCTGAGAATACCTTAAACCCATTGGATTACTCTCTGACACAGCTGCTATTTTTTGTGCAACATAAACTGCAGCCTGGTCAATTGCTGCTTGTGCTTCAGTAGGCTCCCCATCAATTGAAATCAGATCCACTATTTCATCTAATAGTTTACTATGAGCAAGTTGATTCACACTGTTTTCTTTTGTGATCTCTCCTAAAAATGAAAAACCCCTATCAAGATAATACTTTGAGATATGATGACTCCTAATGTCCTCAATTGGTCCCTTTCTTCCAAAAGAACTTGCTGCTGTTGCAAGGTTTTGGATATATTCACTGACTAATCTATATGGAAAGTTCATTTTACAATGCACTAATCCATGCTGATCACTTCTCCAACCTCCATGTTGAGCAAAGAAAGCACTTACCACAGCTTGATCCAAGTGCCAGGTTCCATCATCACCAACTGGTGCTGTTAACTCAAATATATCAGCATTTCTCTGAGATTCTTTAACCATGTTTGGATCAATCTTTCTTTCCTAAATTTGATGATAAAATCATTAAACAAGCAAATATGTTCCATAAGTACGGAGTCAATATTAGGTATGACTTTATTCTTGATAATCCTTTTGAAACATTCGAAGAGTCACTTGAGAGCATTTATTTGATGCTAGAACTGCCACAACCATTTTCATTGAATTTATTCTCGTTAAAGTATTTTCCAAATACCGAAATAACAAAAATGGCCAAAGACGCCGGATTTATAACTGAACGTGAAACGGATGATAATCAAGAAAGAGACCGCGATACATATACAATTCATCGAGAAAGGGGATCTTTGGGTAACAGATTTATTAATCATCTAGCTTTTTACATTTCTTGCATATCAAGCACTGCGATATCAAAAGTCAAAAAAAATGAAATATATAATTCAATTGACAATTATAGGAAGTATAAAGATATTTCTCCCATAGAAAAGATGGTCAAGCCATTTCTTAGTTAGCTCAGAATTCCATGCTAACGTCGTTCAGGCGGACGGGCTACTGCAATGCTTTTTACAGCTTCAGAGGTCAGCGGTGTTAAACGCCTTTGACAGCTTTCAGGCAGTGAACTGTCCACCGCTTAACTCAGCCGTTATTCAAATCAATATCAACAACATATCTCAAACAACTACCGGGTTGTGATATGAGCTCTTATATCACAACTGAGCAAAATTGAATTTGCCGTTTTGCTCATTCCCCATACCACTACATCTGGTGGTCGATACCCTTTCAGATTGTCAATCGAAAAGTCATGTTTACCTATATTATTGGCAACTTTTGACCCACCCTAAAACCGGTCAAGATTACATC
>CAYQPU010000013.1:0-40371 GCA_964419615.1 uncultured Methanosarcinales archaeon
TTATCGTCTATAAATCAAAATCAGTGTGGATTTTTGTACTATTCTGGACAGGGCCCTAAAATGATTTTGTCAAGAATGTTTACAAATGAAAACAAGAATACACCTATAAGCATTAATATTATCCAGCTCATTTTGGCATGTACCTTTCAAAGTCACATTTAGTGCAATGTATTTTGGTTTGCTTGGGATCAAATTTTAAGCTTAGTTTGCCACATTTTGGGCATTTTTTCACTGGACTGATTAGTTCAAGATTGTCAAATAGTTCTTTGTATGGATCAGGTGTTTGCATTCATTAATTTAGTGATAGATTGATATATAAACCTTGTGATGAGGTTTTTTAGGTAAGACTTATATACAATAAAACACTTTTTTCACTGTATGGTTAAGATTAAGTTTTACCCAACAAGTGTATCATATAAAATAGTAAATGATGCTGCTGTTGTCCAAGTTTATGGAAAGACTTTGGATGGAGATCGCATTTGTGTTCAAGATGCTAGTTTTGAACCTTATTTACTTGTATTAGTTAAAGATACAGATGCTGCAAAGCAGGATATTGAAGATACAAGAATTATGGATGATGATAGAAGAATTCCTATTACCCATATTGAAGCTGTTGAAAGAAAGTATCTTAATCAAAATCTTAAGATGCTTAAACTGAGTACAAAGAATCCAAAGGATGTTCCCAAGATCAAATCAGAACTTAAAGAAAAATATGGAATTTTTGAACATGATCTTAAGTTTGTTAGAAGATATTTGATTGACAAAAATATAATCCCTTTGGTTTTAACTGAGGCTGAAGGCGAGTTTATTAATCAAAAGTCAAGGGTTTCTGTTATGAATGCAATATCTGTTGTGCAAAGTTCAACAGAAATTATGGAAAACCTTAGAGTTTTGGCTGTTGATATTGAGACTTATAATCCCAGAGGAAAACATGTTGATCCTGAAAAAGACCCGATTATTATGATTGCTTTGTATGGTCAAGATTATGAAAAAGTGATTGTTACAAAGAAATTTGAAACAGATTTGGATTATATTGAATTTGTAGAAGATGAGGCAGAACTGTTAATTAGGTTTAAGGAAGCTGTTTTAGAGTATAAACCAGATTGTATAACTGGTTATTATTCTGATGCTTTTGACTTACCTTATATTGAAAAAAGAGCAGTTAAAAATAATGTGAGATTAAGTATTGGACTTGATCACAGCCAGATTAAGGTTAGAAGAGGTAGGAGAACAACAGCAAGGATTCATGGGATCATTCATTTTGATGTGTTCCAGTTTATTAGAAAAGCATTTAGTACAACTCTTGATTCACCAAGATATAGCCTTGGTGAGGTTGCTCATGAGTTAATTGGAGCAACAAAAGATGATGTTGATCTAAATAAGCTAGCAAAAGTGTATGATGAGAAACCAGAAGAGTTGGAGATTTACTGCAAATATAATTTGAGAGATTCTGAACTTACTTTCAAGCTTGCAGAGACATTAATGCCCAACTTAATTGAGCTTATTAAAGCTGTTGGTTTACCTTTGTATGATGTGTCAAGAATGGGTTTTTCTCAGCTTGTTGAGTGGTATCTTATCAGAAGAGCAAAGGATTTTAATGAGCTGGTTCCAAATAGACCCTCTAGTACTGAACTAAAGTCAAGAAAGGATAGAACGTATAAAGGTGCTTTTGTTTATAAACCTAGTCCTGGTTTGTATGAAAATATTGTGATTTCTGATTTTCGAAGCCTGTATCCAACAATTATTACAACTCACAACATAAGTCCAGATACATTAAACTGCAAGTGTTGTGAAGGTAAAAACCAGGTTCCTGGTGAAGATTACTGGTTTTGTGAAAATAAAAAAGGTTTTATCTCAACTGTTATTTCTGAGCTTATTACAAGAAGGCAGAGGATTAATGAGATTATTAAGGATAAACAGTCTAAGATATTGTTTGCCAGACAATATGCAATTAAAACAATTGCAAACGCTATGTATGGGTATCTTGGTTTTTATATTAGCAGGTGGTATTGTATTGAGTGTGCAGAGTCAATTACTTCTTATGGTAGGTATTACATTCAATTGCTGATAGATCAAGCAAAAGAGCAGAATTTTAAAATTCTTTATGGAGATACAGATTCTATTTTCCTTGCTCTGGAAGATAAGACAAGAAAAGATGCTGAAAAGTTTATAGAATCAATTAACCATAAATTACCTGAACTTATGGAGCTTGAATTTGAGGGTTTTTATCCAAGAGGTATTTTTGTTTCAGCTAAGATGGCTCAATATGGAGCAAAGAAAAAATATGCACTTTTGTCAGAACAAGGGGATATAAAGATCACAGGTTTTGAGACTGTAAGAAGAAATATTTCACCAATTGCTAAGAAAACCCAGGAGAAGGTGCTAAGTTTTGTGCTTAAGGATAATGATACAAAGAAAGCTTTAGATTATGTTAAAGGTGTTGTAGATAAACTTCGAAAAAACCAGGTACAAATGAAGGAGCTGATTATTCACACTCAGATGCAAAAGGAAATCTCAGAGTATCAATCAATTGGACCACACGTTGCAGTTGCCAAGATTCTCAAACAAAAAGGATTTGATATTGGTCCAGGAACTATTATAAGATATATTATTTCAGATGAAGGAGACAAAATAAGAGATCGGGCCAGATTGCCTGAAGATTGCAAGAATTATGATGAAAATTATTATGTTAATAACCAAGTTGTGCCTTCTGTGGAGAAGATATTTGAGGTTTTAGGGTATTCTAAAGAGGATTTGCTAGCAAGTTTAGATCAAAAAAAGCTGGATAAGTTTTTCTAAGTTGATTAGTAAGATATATATATACTATATTACATAGTAAATCAAATACAGATGTGTCACTGTCTAGTTATCAGTAAATAATATATACCGAGAATTTCTGGTGGTTTAATAATGTAATTAGAAGTAGAGTTGGCTAGAGGTATAAAGAGTGAAAATATTCATGCTGGGCTGGGAATTTCCGCCCCACCATTCAGGAGGTTTAGGTACTGCCTGTTATGGACTAACAAAAGGACTGTCAAAAGAGGGGGTAGAAGTGACTTTTGTGTTACCTAGCTTAAAAGAGAATATTGAAGCAGAATTTGTCAAACTAATGGGAGCTAATGTTCAGATGAAAAGAGTTAATTCACTTTTAAAAGGATATATGACTTCAGGTTCATACTCAACCTATAAATTAGGTCTAAAGGAAAACAGCGCTAATCAATATGGAAAGAACCTAATTGATGAAGTACACAGATATGCAGCAAAAATTACTATGGTTGCAGGTTTGGAGGAATTTGACTTAATTCATGCTCATGATTGGCTGACTTTTCCAGCAGCAATTGAAGTTAAAAAATCAAGCGGAAAACCATTAGTTGTTCATGTACATGCAACTGAGTTTGACAGGTGCGCTGGTGAGAATATCAATCAAGTTGTTTATGATATTGAAAGAAAAGGTATGCATCTTGCTGATACAATTATTACTGTTAGTAATTTTACCAAATCTCAGATTACAAAATACTATGGAATTGATCCTGACAAGGTTACTGTTGTTCACAATGGCGTGGATATGAAATACAAACCTGTCCAAGATGGAATTGCTTTATCTGAGACAGATCAGATTGTTTTGTTTTTAGGAAGAATTACTGTGCAAAAAGGTCCTGAATATTTCCTTAGAGCTGCAAAACAAGTTCTTGAATTCTTGCCTGATGTGAAGTTTGTGATTGCTGGTTCAGGTGATATGGAAGATTATGTAATGCAAAGAGCAGCAGAGATGGGACTTGGTAAGAATGTTATGTTTACTGGATTTTTGAGAGGAAGAGATATTGATAGAGCTTATCAAATGGCTGATGTTTATATTATGCCTTCTGTTTCAGAGCCATTTGGTATTACCCCATTAGAGGCTATGATGAATAATACACCAACTATCATTTCAAAACAGTCTGGTGTTTCAGAGGTTGTGAATCATGCATTAAAAGTTGATTTTTGGGATGTTAATGAACTGACTAACCAAATTATTGGAATTCTCCACCATAAACCTCTTTCTAAAACCTTGATTAACAACGGATTTGACGAAATTTTCAGAATTAACTGGGTTGAGTCTGCTAAGAAATGCATTAATGTATATGAGAGGTTTGCATAATGGTTGATATTTGTTTTTATTTCCAGGTTCACCAACCATATAGATTAAACAAGTTTAGTGTTTTTGATATTGGCAAGGGAAAAGAGTATTTTAATACTGACAAGAATAGAGAGATTTTAAAGAAAGTTGCTAAGAAATGTTATCTTCCTATGAATAATGTTCTAATGAGTTTGATTCACAGACATGATGTTAAGTTTAGTTTTTCTTTTTCAGGAGTTGTGCTTGATCAGTTTGAAGAGTTTGCTCCACAGGTGCTTGAATCTTTCCAAGAATTAGTTAAGACTGGAAATGTTGAGGTTTTAGATGAGACTTATTACCATTCACTTGCGTTTTTGTATTCAAAAGATGAGTTTAAAGGCCAGGTTTTAGCTCATAAAAAGAAAATGAAAAAGCTTTTTGGAAAAGTTCCGAAAGTTTTCAGAAACACTGAATTAATTTACAATAATGAGCTGGCAAAGTTTGTTGAAGATATGGGTTATACAGGGATTCTGGCTGAGGGTGCGGATCATATTCTTGGTTGGAGATCACCAAATTTCTTGTACAAACCCAAAGGGTGTAGCAAACTTAAGTTGCTGTTAAAGAATTATAAACTCAGTGATGATATTGCTTTCAGATTTTCTGAGAGATCATGGAATGAATGGCCTTTGACTGCTCCAAAGTTTGCTAAATGGGTTAACGCTACTAATGGAAATGGGAATACCATAAATCTTTTTATGGATTATGAAACTTTTGGAGAGCATCAATGGAGCACTACAGGAATTTTTAAGTTTATGAACCATTTACCAGATGAATTGTTAAAGCATCCAGATAACAAGTTTGTGACACCATCTGAACTAATAAAAAATTATGATCCTGTTGCAGAACTTGATATTCATCATCCTGTTTCCTGGGCAGATGTTGAGAGAGATCTTAGTGCCTGGGTAGGTAATCCAATTCAGAATTCTGCAATAAAGGAAATTTATAAAATCGGAGAGCTTATCAAAGGATCTAAGAAAAAAGTATTATTAGAAACTTGGAAGAAATTACAAACTAGTGATCATTTTTATTATATGTGCACCAAATGGTTTAATGATGGGGATGTCCACAAGTATTTTAACCCTTATGATAATCCATATGATGCTTTTATTTCATTTATGAATATTATGAATGATATGGTTTTAAGGATCAAAGAAGTAGAAGATCCAAAACCAAATGAGATTTTTGCTCAGGCAAAAGCTCTAATTTAAAATGGCAAAAAAAAGAGGGAAGGCTAGCATAAAGCCAGACCTATATTTTGTTCTGGCTGATGGTAAACCTATTAAGAATCTTTTAGAATTAGTGGATGCACTTGATGATATTAGTGATGATACTTTCATGAGTCATGTAAATGAATGTAAAAATGATTTCTCAGCTTGGATTAGCAATGTATTTGGGGAACATGAACTAGCTAAGTTAGTTGGAAAATTAAAAACTAGACAAACCATTCAAATTTGTGTCTTGAGGCATTTAGTACTAAAGAGGATATAATGGCAAAAAAATTAAATCTTGCCAGAGCACGTGGAATATTAAGGGTAGTTGGAAATAGAGAGTGTTTTTGGCTTTGCACAAATCAAAATTTAAGAAGCTTAAATACCATGGCTGATGCTCTTGATAAAGCAAGTGATGATGTTTTTAGATATCATGTTAATAAATATAAGAATGATTTTAGTGATTGGGTTAAGGAGATTATTGGGGATAATGATTTTGCTAGAGAGATCTCAAGAATTAAAACTAAAGATACTTTGGTTAGAAAGATTCAGGAAAAAGTTGCTGAATCAAAAACAATAGTGAAAAAATATAAAGTTGCAAGTGATAAAAGAAAGAAAACAAGTAAGAAAATTACTAGAAAGAAAGCAAAGAAAAAACCAAAGTTACGAAAGATAACTAAAAAGAGAAAAAAGAAAACTACTAAGAAGAAGATTAAAAGAGTTGTTAAAAAGAAACCTAAGAAGAAAGTTGTTAAAAGGAAAAAACCTAAAAAGAAGGCTGCCGTAAAAAAGAGAAAAAAGAAAACTGTAAAGAAAAAGGTGAAAAGAGCTGTAAAAAGGAAGCCTAAGAAAAAAGCTGCTAAAGTAAAAAAGAGACCTAAACCAAAAAGAAAAAAATTGTTAAAAAAGAAAAAAGTTAAAAAACCAGCAAAGAAACCAATAAAAAAGAAAACAAAGAAAAGAAAAAAATCAAAAAAGAGGTGAAATTTTGTCAAGTTTTAAGTTGCATAGGACCACAATTGAATTGCATACACTTGCTGAATTAGCTGAAGCTTTTGAGATAATGAGCGATGTGAGTTATGATCATCATGTAACTAAGGAAAAGAATGATTTTGCTGTTTGGGTTAAAGAGACTTTAGACAATAAAGAGCTTGCATCAAAGCTTTCATCTGCTAAAGAGAGGAAAAAAGCTCTTCAAATTGTTAAGAAACAATTGGGTAAACAAGAATCAAGTAAGGCTCCTGAGATTGCCAGCAAATTATTTTATATTGGTCTTGCTCTTGGAATTGCCTTGGGTGTAATTCTCACAATTTTTTATATTAGAATAATTGCAGCATATTTGTATTATATTTAATTATTTATAAAAAATTATTATTCAATTAGATGAGTTTCCCTGATTAGGCTATTTCTCATTAGTATAGCTTCATTTTGAGGTAAACCACTTCTAACTGCACTGATATAATCCTGCATTTGTTGAATGTTAATGGGATCAAATTCTTGGACTTCCTCTGGCTCCTCGATTTCTTCAAATAACCTACTCATTATATAATTTTGTATGTACCCTGCATTTAATATGATATTTAGTGGACCATATTCCACATTTTCATTAGAGTATATGTGTGATGCTCCAAAACCGTGCCCTGCTTCATGAGAAATCAGATTTGCTAGCTGAATTACACTTAGTTTTCCAAAGATACCATCATGACAAATAAAACCTAAACTTCTTTCAGATGTTTGAGGATCATAAGGGGATTTGGTAATCTCTCTAAGAATGGTGTATAACTGAGAGTTCAGGAAATAATCTCCAAGGAAATTGTACGGAAATTCTGCGGATAAAAATTTTTCATGTTCATCTGGTAATAATGCAATATTCAACTCAATAATATTTTCAACTTGTTCTTGGGTAAAACAATCTCTAATAACAAATTTTCCATCAAATCCTTTTGTAAAGGGATCCTCATTATTGAAGACAAATAATAGAACATCCAAATCTCCAAGATCAGGAAACTCATTTTGATTAAGAACTCTTAAGGAACTGAAACCAAAACCTGCTAAGCTATATTGGTCTCTAACTATGCCAAGTGTATCTTCTAATTTGCTTTTTTCAACCTGAGGTGTATGTGGGTACAGGTAAAGATTCCCTAGAGCTGTCATTGATTTACTAAATAGTGTATTGTTTATAAAACTTATTGTTTTGTAATTACTATCGAGTTACACTGAACCAACCAAGATGTAATTCTAATTAATTGATTATTTGATATAATAATTAATTAAAGAAATTATTTAACGACTTGCATCTGCTTGTCTTTCTATGTCTCTTTTCTTTGCAATTGCATTTGAATTTGCACTGAATTCAACAGCTTCCAAGATCTCTTCTGCTAGTGATGAAGATGCTGATTTCTTTTTTGCAAAACATCTTGTATATGTTCCTTGTACAATATGTTTTAGAGCTAAATCAATTCTTCTTTGTGGAGAACATTCAGTTGCCTTTGGATATCTTGCACCACCATATTCAATTGTGACTATTTCATCTCTTGGTGCTGCATTTTCCACAGCTTGCACAACAACTTTTATTGGGTTCTGCTTTGTTTTTTCCTCAATAATTGTTAGTGCTTCATAAACTATTTTGTACGCTTGGTTAGCTTTTCCAGTATTGTGGCCAGAAGATCTAGCATGTTTTTTTCCTTTATGGCCTGCAACCATTAATCTGTTGATTAATCTTTCAATTATGAATGTTTTTGATTTATGGAACCTTGATTTGGCATATCTTGCTCCAGTCTTTGGAATTATTTTGGCATCCAAATTGATGTAGCCTACTAGGCCAGGATCATTAATTGTTATACCATTTGTATCCCATTTATTAAATGCCTTAACTTCGCTCATGGTAGAAGTGAATATATACTGGTTTTTAAAGCTTTTTGTTTTTGTGAAATGCAAATTTAGCTTAATTGACCACCAAGAAAGGTCTGTAAAACCATTATAAGACCAGATACTATTACCATTCCAATATAAACCACTTTGTTCCAAGCAAGTATTTTTTGACCATCGAAGCTTGGGAAAGGTAATAAATTGAATACTGCTAACCAACTGTTAATTATCATGCCAAGAAAAGCTATTTGAGGAAAGACTCCAAGTGTGACAAATACTAAGAATAAAAGTGCAAGTATTATGTTTGTTGCAGGGCCAGCTGCAGATATTTTTCCACTCTGTTGCAAACTTACTCTTCCTAGTATGAACACTGCACCTGGTGCTAAAAATAATAATGAGAAGAATGATAATACAACTCCAAATAATAACATTGAATCATTACTTCTAAATTCTGCTGCACAGCCATATTTTTGGGCAACAAATTTATGAGCTAGCTCATGTAGAATAAAACCTAGTCCTATTGTTATTGTTGAAAAAATCAGAGTTGAAAATTCGAGTTTTAGACCTTGAAATATTGTAAAAGCTAATGAAACAAAAATCCATGATTTGACAAGGTCAATAATTTCTTTTTTAGAAAATTTCACTTTCTTGCTTTTTCAAGTTTACCTGCTAGCAAAGCTTCTAGACTCTGGTCATTGACTTTGATAACATGCCATCTAACTCCAGGAATGTCGCCTTTAGCCCGACCTTTGTTTCCACCAATGCATTCAATCATAACTTCGTCATGTTCATCAATTAATTTTGTTGCTCCATCTCCTGGAGTAAAGGCAGTGACTTGCTTGCCTGTTTTAACCAATTGGACTCTAACACATTTTCTCATACCAGAATGAGGCTGCTTTGCTTCAAGCTGTGTTTTTTCCAGGACAATACCTTTAGCTTGGGATGTTCCTCCAAGTGGATCAGATTTTGCTTTTAGTCTTAATACTCTTCTTTTGTACCATGGGTTTTTCCATACGTACTTACTTCTTCTTTTTTTAAGTTTTCTTGCAGAGTTTAAGCCTCTTGATTTCTTTCCCATTTCATATAACCTTGATTTCCTTTATGTCAAAGTACCTTTTTACAATACTTGTATTATTTTGAAGATTTTGACCGTTTTTTCCAATCAAAATTCCTCTTGTTTGAGTGTTCTCACCTTTTATGGTAATTACACCGTCTTTTTCCTGTATATCCTTTATTTGCAAAGGATAAGTCAAATTTTTAATAAATTGTGATAGATTGGGGGTGAAACCCACTATTTTAATCTTTCTGTTTAATAGTTTTTCAATTTTTTTAACATACACAGCATTCTTTCCAACTGCTTTTCGAAGCAAGTGTTGTTCGACCACAAAAAGCAGTTTCCCTGAGTCATCCTCAAAACAGTCCTTTAATGGAGTGTGAGTGATCTGCTCAAATAGTGACATGATCTTCATTAAATTTGCATCGTATTTTATTGATTTCATGTTTATTTAATCAAACATAGAACTGAGATTGAAAACTGTTTTTTGCATGTGACTCCTAATTCAGTGTTTGGAACATCCAATTTTTCAATTGGAATTTTATTAAAACTACAGTAGTGTTCCAAGTCATTACAATCTTCTGCTTTACAGTTTGAAGCCAAAAAGATTTTGACAACTTCCCCAGATTGAATTTTTTTTATTGTTTGGTTCTTGCCAAAAACAAGTTTTTCAGTTTTTAGGTTTTTCTTTATTTCGTCTATCATTTTGTTTCATCTTTGTTATTAGTCCAGGTAAACCAGTTCCAACTGGTACTGGTTGGTTTAACATTACATTCTCAACTACAGAAGTTAGAGTGTCTACTTCTCCAACAAGAGCAGCTCCAATCACATGTCTAATTGGTGTTTCAAATGATGCTCTTGCAAGGACACTTCCTTTTTCTCTAACAATACCATATCTAGTGATTCCTTTAACATCTGGTCCAAAGCACATTGTGTCTGCAACCAGCATGATGTGTCTTACATCCACATTCAAACCTTGATTTCTTATGACTTTAAAAACTTCATTCATTATTATTTGTCTTGCTGCTTCAATACCAAGGACTGCTGCAACTTCATAAATATCATTTGAGAAAGTTTTAGTTGTGTCAACTTCTTCTAGCTTCATAACTTTTTTAAGATTTGTTCCAGCAGTTATTATTACAAATTGACCTTCTTCATTAATGACAGGTAGAACCTGAGTGATACCTTTGATGCCTCTTACTTGCATAGCTTTTAATTTTTGCTTGACTTTGTAAGTTGATCTAACATCATCACTTTTAGTTTTTAATTTCACAGTTATTGAACCATCTTTTGATTTGACAGTTCCGGTTTTAATAGATTTTTTAACAACCTTTACAATATCTGCTTCTTTCATTGATGTTTCTTTTAGCTGAACAGGATCCAATTTTACTTCTACGGTTCCTTGAGTGATATCAACAACAAATTCACTTGCCAGTTCCCCCAGTTTTATTTCTTTAATTTGAAAAGCAATTTTTTTAATATCTTTACCTTTGTTGTAAGGAGGTTTTAAGTGAACTTCCATCATAGGTGTTTTGATTGTTTTTCTACCGTCTAAGATTTCAATTATTCTTGGAAGTCCAACAGTAACGTTCATTTCAGACACACCTGCGAAGTGAAACGTATCCAAAGTCATTTGAGTTCCTGGTTCACCAATCGATTCTGCTGCAACCAAACCAACACATTCTCCTGGTTCAACTTTCATTTTATTATATTCATTAACTGCTTTGTCCATGAATTTTTTTACACTCGCATCTGTTGCTTTTGCAGGAAGCACTTCTTTGGCATTATTAACTAGCTTTGGAGGAATTTGTTTATTGTATTTTGTTGGTATTTTCATAAATCTCACCTAATATTCTTCAAATTTAAAGTTCCACCTTCTGATTTGGAAACATCAATACTATCATCACCATATTTGAATTGTATAATTCTTTGTGAAGAGTCTCTGACTGTGTAATCATATTCAACTTTAAGATCTTGCATTGCATTTGCAAGTCTTCTGTAAAGGTAACCGGATTTTGGAGTTCTAAGAGCAGTATCCATTAATGAGTCTCTACCTGTCATTGCACCAAAGAAAAATTCATGTGGTTTTAATCCTTGTTTGTATCCACTCCTAATAAATCCTCTAGCATCTGGCATGAGATTATTCTTATCAAAAGCAGATAGAGTTCTTTCTTTGTAGCCTCTGTCTATTCTTTTTCCTCTCATTGCCTGTTGACCAACACAAGATGCAACTTGAGCAAGGTTTAAGGGATTACCTCTTGCTCCAGATTCGGTCATGATCAAGAAGTGATTCCCTTCTCTTGCATATTTGGCAACCACTTTTCCAGCTTGGTCTCTTGTTTTGTTTAATAGCTCCAGAATCTTTGCTTCTAATGTTTCTTTTTTTGTTCTACCTGGCAATGGTTCGAGTTTGCCTTCTTTAAATTGTTTAACTAATTCTGCAACTTCATTTTCTGATTTATTAATAATGTTCTGGATATCATCTACTGCATTTTTTGGAAGATCACTATCTGAGATCATTGTAGTAAAACCTCTTCTCAGCAGGACTTTAACACCTAACCTGAATATACTTCCAACCAAATCCAATGTGGCCTTTTCACCATATTGTTTATGGAATTGTCTTAAAAGCAATCCTGCACCATGACCAAGCAAAGCTTTGTCCATGTGGCCTTCAACAAGTTTTCCTTTTTTGATCTTAACTGATTTTCGATCTTTAGATTCACCATCAAAGTTAAAGTCACTTGGTAACAATACACTGAATACTTCTTTCCCAGAAACAGTTGTTTTTCCATCTAGTTCTGAAAAATCTTGCACACCAATAGTTGATAATAATGATATTGCATCTTCTCTTTTAAAACTCATTTCCTTTGTAAGCAAATAGTTACCTGCAATAGCGTCCTGCAGACAACCGACCACACTTAGTCCATACCTTGGGCTAATAATTTGTGTTTGAACATCCATTAGAATCTCTGCTTCTGCTCTTGACTCTTCAGTTTGAGGCACATGTAGGTTCATTTCGTCTCCATCAAAGTCTGCATTATATGGATGACAGACTGCTGGATTTAATCTTAGTGTTTTGTATGGGAGAACTTTAACACGATGGCACATCATAGACATTCTGTGAAGACTTGGTTGTCTGTTAAATATAACAACATCTCCATCCAATAAGTGTCTTTCAACAAGATATCCTGGTTGAAGTTCTTCAAGCAATGCTTCTCGTGTCTCATCAGTAATTTTCTTTTTTTTGCCATCTGGCCTTATAACATAATTAGCTCCAGGGTATTCTTCTGGACCTTTGTCAATAAATTCTCTAAGATATTTCATGTTCCATTCTGTTACTCTTTCCGGAACTGTAAGTTTCATTGACATGATTTTTGGAACACCAACTTCATTTAGTTTAAGCATGGAATCTGGGCTGATAACAGTTCTTGCTGAGAAATTAGTTCTCTTACCTGCAAGGTTGTGTCTGATTCTTCCCTGTTTACTTTTAATTCTATTTGTGATTGTTTTTAATGGCTGACCAGATCTATGTCTTGCAGGTGGAAGTTGTGCAACAGCATTATCAAAAAAGGTTGTTATATGGTATTGAAGAAGGTCCCAAAGATCTTCAATAATAATCTCTGGTGCTCCAGCATTAATGTTTTCAAATAGTCTTTGATTTATTCTGACAATATCACCTAGTTTATGAGTAAGGTCATCTTCACTTCTCTCGCCACTTTCAAGAGTGATTGAAGGTCTCATTGTGACTGGTGGAATTGGAAAGACAGTTAAGATCATCCATTCTGGTCGAGCATATCTTGGGTTTAAGCCAAACAATTCACAGTCTGCATCAGAAACTTTTTCAAGTCTACTCCTTATTTCAATAGGAGTAATTCTTTTTTCATTCTCCAAGTAAGTTGTTGGTTTTTCAATTTTGATTTTATGCTGTTTTGCCTTACAGTGAGGACATTTAGTAGTATTTTTTAGCTTTGCAACAACTTTTCTAACAAGTTTTCTTTTTGCTTCTAGTCCACTTGATTTTTCAACATTTGTTAGCTCTTTAATTATCTTTTTTGCATCTGCATCTGTTAATAAGACTCTACAACATTCCCTACATGTTCCTCTAAGGATGTTAAGTACGATTTTTATAAATTTAATGTGAATGACAGGACGAGCAACAGCAATGTAACCAAAGTGACCAACACATTCTTTTAACTTACCACCACAGGTTTTACATCTTAATCCTGGATCAATAACACCCAGTCTTATATCCATTAGGCCACCATCAACAGGATAACCTTCCTTATCATAAAGCTCAGGTGTCACCACTTTAGCTGATGCCATCTTCTTTATCATTTTCGGGCTCATCAGTCCAAATATGATCTTGTCAATTTTTTTGTGAATGTGTGTTTGTTTCATTTTAGTATTTGTCTATTAGTTTTAATTGTGGATTTACGCAAAGACTTTTGAATTCATCCATTAGAAGTTTAAATGCAAAACTTATTTCTACATAATTAACTTTTGTTGTGTCACCACATAAAGGACAATATGATTTGTTCTTGTATTCATCATAAACAGCAATCATACCACAAGCCTCACATACCGGAACCACTGTTCTATCAGAATCAAATCTTTCTTTTAATAACAATGATGCCCCATGTGCAACAAATGTATCCTTTTCCATTTCTCCTAGTCTTAATCCTCCTTCTTTGGCTCTACCTTCAGTAGGTTGTCTGGTTAACAATTGGATTGGACCACGAGCTCTTGCATGGATTTTGTTGCTTACCATATGTTTTAGTTTTAAGTAATACAGATTACCCACAAAAATTTGAACTTGATATTGTTTTCCTGTGACCCCATTGTACATTGTTTCTGTACCATTTTCTTTGAATCCGAGTTTGTGCAATTCAGCTCTTAAGTCTGCTTCTGTTTCGCTATCAAATATTGTTCCATCAATATGTCTTCCAGATAATGCCCCAACTTTGCCACCAATTAATTCTATTAAATGGCTAACTGTCATTCTTGATGGAATACCATGTGGTGAGAATATAATATCTGGTACCACTCCAGATGCTGTGTATGGCATGTCGGCTTCTGGAACAATCAGACCCACAACTCCTTTTTGACCATGCCTACTTGTAAATTTATCGCCAATTTCCGGAATCCTTTGGTCTCTTATTTTTATTTGAACTAGTTTGTTTCCTTCATCATTTTCAGTTAATAAAACAAAATCAACTACTCCTTTTTCACCATGACTTATTGATATTGAGCTTTCTCTTCGGTTTTCAGTTGATAGTGAGTATTGGTCAACACTAGATAAGAATCTTGGTGGTGATGTTTTTCCAATAACAACATCTCCTTCATCCACTTTGGCTTCTGGGAAGATAACACCATCATCTTCAAGATATTTATAGTCTTCTTCTGATTTGTATCCTTTAATATCCTTGTCAGGTATTCCTATTTCATCAACAAGACCTCCAGAATATCTGAGTTCTTCTGCAACAGAAGGTCTATAGTAAGTGCTTCTACCAAAACCTCTTTGGATAGATGCTTGGTTTAGAATAATGGCGTCTTCCATGTTGTATCCTTCGTAACTCATAACTGCTACTACAACATTTTGTCCTGCAGGATGTTTGTCGTATTCTGCAAATTCATTCATGATTGTGTGAACAATAGGTTTTTGAGGTGTGTGCAAGACATTGACATCCATGTCCATTCTTATTGGGTAGTTTGCTGTGTAAAATCCAAGTCCTTGCTTTTGGTTCTTTGCACCCATATTAACTCTTGCAGGTGGACTAAAGTTTCCAAAAGGAACAATTGATGCAGCAATTCCAAACATTGCCAATGGCATGATTTCTAAGTGAGTATGATACTCGGTTAGATCTTCATTTGAAAATGCAACGAGACAATTCTCTTCTTCCCCTGCATCGATGTATTCAATTATACCTTGTTTAACTAGATCTGACCAGCTTATTTCATTTTTGTCAAGTTGTTTTACATGTTGATCAGAGAGTAAAGGTTTTCCATCTTTAACAATTATTAATGGCCTAACTAATCTTCCTGATGCACTTTCAACATATATTTCATCTTTAGGAGAATGATACACGTTAAGCATTTTTGGGAGATTTCCTTTTCTACGCTCGTTTATAATTTGTTCCACAAATTCCTTTGAATTATCAACTGATCCCACAAACACGCTGTTAAGATATACTTCTTTTACTCCTTCACTCAAGGATTTCATTCCAAGGTTAGTTAGAGCTTTTTTGATTTCAATACTATCTTCATTTTGTGAGACTATTGAGAGCATAGCTAAGTTTTTCTTTAGTCCAATGTTTGTTCCTTCTGGAGTTTCAATAGGACACAATCTTCCCAAATGAGTTGGATGAAGTTCTCTTGCTGCAAAATTTTCTTGTGTTGCTGATAAAGGACTTACCACTCTTTGTAAGTGTGACATGGTTTCAAGGAAGTTTAATCTTTGGATCCTTTGTGAGACTCCTTTTCTACCTCCTACCCATGATCCAGTTGCCATTGATGAGAACATTCGCGAGGTGAATAGTTTTTCCCTGATGATTACTTTTATGCTTGGGAATTTACCTCTCTTTACAATCCTTTGGAAGTTGTACAATAAATCTCCAATTAGAACTTTCAAGTTTACTCTAAAAAGATCTGCCAATAGATCTCCACTCATTTTGAGTCTCTTGTTCATGTAATGGTCTTTATCATCCACTCCAAGTTCACGATTAACAACCATTAGATATTTTTTTAGCATTTTACAAAGGTTATATGCCTTTGCGACTCTATCTTCTTCTTCTATACCTAAATTTGGAAGTAAATATTTATCTAAAATTGATTTGATTCTTTCAATTCGGATATCTTTTGATTGTGTGATTCCTGCTTTTTTGGCAATATAATCTAGAGCCTCCTCTTGTGCTTTTATGTCAGAGAATTCAACAAGATTGATGTAGATGTCATCAAAAACACGTTCAGAAGAAACAGCTTTCATAATCTCCTCATCTTTGAGTAGACCGAGAGCTTTGATTATAACCACTGTTGGAACTCTTTTTACCCTTGTAAACGACATGTATAAAACTCCATCTTTTCTCATTTCTAATGTGTGAGGTATTTTGTATGAACCTCTTTCAGAAAAGACTTTTCCAACAAATTCACTAACTCCGGTTGACGCTTTATTAACTAAAAGTTTGTTTGCTGCAAGGTCTTCAATCTTAACAAGTACTTTTTCAGTTCCATTAATAATAAAATAGCCTCCTGGTTCACCTGGGTCTTCCCCGCATTCAATTAGTTCTTCTCGGGATAGTCCATGTAAATGACAGTATTTAGATTTAAGCATGATTGGCATTTTCCCAATTTGAGTTGTGAATGACTCTCTTTTTGTTCCATTGATATGTGCACTAACCACAACAAATATTGGTGCAGCATATGCTATTTTTCTTAGTCTTGCTTCAATAGGAAAAATATTTCTTTTGCTTCCATCTGCTTCAGTAATTTGGGGTTTTTGAATCCAAATTTTGTCTAATTTAATTTTGAATTCATCAATATTATGAGGTATAATTGTAGGTTCAATATCTTGATTCTCCTCTATAATTTCTTGGAGTGTGTTATCAATAAAACTGTTGAAGCTTTCAATGTCAGATCCAATTAACGAATGTTCTTGAAAGAATTTTTTTAATAGTTTTTTCCCTGAATTATTCATCCGCTACCACCCTATAAAATGTTGATTTGCCTGCTGTAGGACTTTGTCTAGTAATCTTAATAACTTCTCCAGATTTTGCACTAAAATGTGCTATTGCTGGATCTCCTTTTGATATTTTTGGAAGTTGAAGAAGTGTTATGTTATACTTTTCAAGAAGTTTTTCAAGGTCCTTTTTTGAGAGTAACTCATGCTTTGGAACAAGAACGTGATCCAGTGGTTTTGGTTTGGTTGCTTTTGTCGATTTTTTTGCCATTTTTGGTTTGTGGTGGTTTATTGGGCGAGATTTTAAGTGGGCCGGACGGGACTTTCATAACCCTTTCGATTTCCAAAGCGGATTCGACATAGTCGAAGACGCCACTTTTTGGTCGAGCTTTTGCGCTCTGCGGAAAAGGTCGTTTTGAACCCGCGACCACCTGATTAAAAGTGTCACCCCTGCCTTCAGGCAAGACAGGTGCTCTGCCTAACTAAGCTACCGGCCCTTAAGCCAAAATCCCTTGCAACAGGAATTTATAGCAATATTTTACACCAATCAGATTGGTGAACGCCCTGGCCGGGACTTTCAAACAACCTCACCATTAAAATAGTGAGAGTCATACGTTTTTGAACCCGGGTCGAAGCCTTTCAACGGCCTTAAAAGACCAGGAAATCTGGTTTTCCGGTGCCACGACAGGGCTTCATGATAAGCCAGGCTACACCACCAGGGCATTGCTGAATTGCTGGCCTATTTAACCTTCTTCTAGCAAACAGAGTGCTTATTATTCTCTAAACACTAAAAGAAGGATTTCACGACCATGAGCTAGTGGATGTACTTGAATTTATAAATATTTCTATTATTAAAATATATAGAAACAGCTAAGATTATAAAAATGCCCCGTCCGGGACTTTCGAACAGCAACCTTTGTTGCAAATCTTCGAACCCAGGTCCCTGCCTGTCTTCCTTAGAATATGCAAGGAACCACTTGCATTTCCCTTGTCGAAAGGGCAGAATGATTGGTTGCCCAATCTTTTAACATTTGTAAAAGATTACCGGACTACACCAACGGGGCGTAATAATTGTGATTTTGAATTTGTTTTTAAACTTTGTGAATTTATACATATGATTCAGATATAAAAATAAAAATGGGCCCACGGGGACTTTCCTTCAAACACAAATAGTATCTGCCCTTTGAACCCCGGACCACCGGCTCTCTTAGATTGTACCAATGGTTGTCATATAAGACCGGCACTCTAGTTGCCTAGCAATGCCTTAGCATCTGGCAGATTGCTACCAGACTAAGCTATGGGCCCATAAAGAATTGAAACAAAAGATTAGTATTTAAAATTTGTTGTATATTGTATGATCAAATAAAGTCCAAAGAATAGTTTATCTAAAGTTAACAAAAGATTTGTCCTTTGATTAAAAAAAGAAATTTTAAAGTGTGTATACAAGTTAAAGAAAGGATGCGACGGCCGGGGCTTTCGAAGCCAAAGGTTTTGACCTTTTGCTATTCGAACCCGGGCCCCCACCGTGGCAGGGTGGGATCCTACCACTAGACTACCGTCGCTTAATTATTATGAGTTAATTAATCCTATATAAAATTAATGGTATTAAATAGGGACTCATTTTTAAAAAAAGTGATTAGTGAGTTAATAGATTTTATTATTAATAATTTGGTTAACATTTAATAATTTCACCACTTTTAGATAGTAAAAAACCGAAAGACTTAAATAATTAAAAACACATAAATTCAATGAATATGTCAAATAGTTCAGGCGTTCCAAGCGTATTTGTTGATTTTATTGACTCTTTACCAGATCTAAATGCAGACATAATTATTAGAGAAAGTGAATTTCAGTATAGAATTAAAGATAATGGTATTACTCTTGATTGGAAATATACAGGGGGCCTATTAATAGAAACTAATGAGGATACAATTCCACCATGCCTGAAAGAAGTAACTGGTTCAGATTATAATCGTGTAAAGTTAGTTAGTGAATGACCAAATGTATTTATGTATTTGGATGATAGATTCTTTGGAGTGGAACAGCTGAATGAATAATTATACTTATTCTAAATTCAACCAATTAAAAAAATGGGCCCGGCCAGACTTTCTCACTAATGCTCGAAGCATTAATGCCCAAGCATTAATATTTGAACTGGCGATCCTCGCCGGTTTTAGCGCAGATAAAATCCAGCAAAAAACTGGTTTTTTGCGCGTGTAAAGGCGATGTCATATGTGGCAAAAGTCACGTGCGAAACGCAGTTTCTGCAGCCACTAGACCACGGGCCCAAGTTTGAATAAAACAAAGAGAGAAAAAAGACTATTTAAAGCTTTTTCTTTAGATCCTCAACCATCTTAACTGGAGTTGGATCCACACCATATTTTAAGGCTAAAAAGTATGCTGTCCAAAAACCCATTAAAATTCCTGTAAATATTGTTGTTAGTTCACTTTCTCCTTTAATAACAACTTCTGTTGTACTTGCATTCTTGGATATTAGATCTCTCGTAATCTTGAATCTTTTGATAATCTTCCTATGACAATCTTCCTCTCTAATGAAGATTACATGAAATTCCCCTCTAGGATTTGTAAATCCAAGCATCTCATTGTGGTTTAACTCTGGAAAATAATTATAAAACGCAGTAGTTTTACAGTTCTCATTAAGTGCGGCTTTCCATACCTCAGCAACAGGGCTGAAGAGGTGAGAACCATATACAACAGGGATCTTATCCACCAGATTAGTTGCAAGTTCTTCTCCCTTTTTTTTGAATGCAGGATTATTCAACTTTTTTGTTAGTTCTTCAACTTCTTTGTCAACTTTCTTAATTATCCCTGAATTTTGGAGTATTCTTAGTATTGCAAAAAATTGATAGCCTACTGCTTGTCTAGGTTGGATTCCTTTTGGAATTTTTACTAAAGGTTTACTATCTGATTCTGCTTTTTCAAGTAATTTTCCACCAGAAGCAATTGCTATTGTTGCACAACTTTTTCCTCTTGCAACCTTGTATGCAGAAATAGTTTCCTCAGTATTTCCCGAGTATGAGACAGTAAATACTATTGAATCCTTGTCCACAAACTTTGGAAGATCATAGCTCTTATGAACAAATACAGGAATATCACTTTTATCTGATAAGTATGATTGGAGAATATCTCCGGGTAATGCTGATCCACCCATTCCAGCTACAATTATTTTATTGTACTCACCTTTAATCTTAATGTCCTTTGCTAATTTAAAAAAAGCATTATCTATATGATCTGGAAAGTGCTCAAGTACAGAAAGCATATTAGATTTGTCTATCATTAGGTCACCTCTTATCAAAAACAATTATTGGCTAATATAAATAATTTATGGCTTTTTAATTTATAATATATTTTAGAGATTATCATAATATTTAAAAACAAGACCTTATTACTTTAATAACAGGTATTAGATGTGGGGAGTTGCTTCCCTGAATAATACAAAAAAACAAATAATGGAGGCTAATAATATGGGAATGTATAAATATATTAGAGAGGCTTGGAAAAAGCCAAAAGAAAGTGAGTTCTGGAAAAAAAGATTAATTGAGTGGCGTAGAGAGCCAGTTACAATCAGAATTAAAAAGCCTACTAGACTAGATAGAGCTAGATCTTTAGGTTACAAAGCAAAGCAAGGTATTATTGTTGTACGGCACAGGATTAACAGAGGTGGTAAGATGCGGCCAAAGTTTAAGTCTGGTAGAAGATCAAAGAACATGAGACGAAGACTTGTGCTAGGTAAGAATTATCAACAGATTGCTGAGGAGAGAGCAAACAAGAAATTTAAAAATTGTGAAGTTCTAAATTCATACTGGGTTGCTCAGGATGGAAGACATTATTGGTTTGAGATTATCTTAGTTGATAGAGCTCATGCTAGTATCAAATCCGATAAAACAATTCAGTGGATAACAAGTAATAAGCACAAAAGAAGGGCTTATAGAGGTTTGACTTCAGCTGCTAGAAAATCAAGAGGCCTTAGAAATAAGGGTAAAGGAGCAGAAAAGGTTAGACCAAGCTTAAGAGCTAATAGGCGAAGTGCAAAGTGAAAGTAGAATTCAAAGACAGTCAGGGTAGAAAACTAATTGGGATTTTGTCAAACCCAGCTAATAGTGATAAGGTTGTTGTACTCTGCCATGGTTTTGGCTCAAGCAAGAACAGTAAAACTTATCTTCAAATTGAAGGTCTGCTAAATTCTCAAGGTATAGCTGTTTTTAGGTTTGATTTTTTTGGACATGGAGACAGTGATGGTGATTTTGCAGATATTACTTTGACTAAAGCAGTTGATGGTGCATTGTCAGCCCTGGATTATGTTAAATCTCAAGGGTTTAAGACTGTTGGTTTGTTTGGTTCTAGTTTTGGAGGAATAACCAGTTTGATTGTTGCTTCAAAAAATCCAGGAATTAGATGTCTGTGTCTAAAATCACCTGTGTCTGATTATCTTGGTGTTATAATTCTAAACATTGGTGAGCACAAACTTGATGATTGGAAAATAAATGGATCTATTGAATATAGAGATGGTCTGATGCTAAATTATTCATTTTATCAGGATGCCCAAAAGTATGATAGTGATGAGTTTGCACCAAAGATAAACGTGCCGACATTGTTTGTTCATGGGAATGTTGATGATATTGTTCCTTTAGAGCAGAGTATAAGTACTTCAAAAAAGGTAAAGGATGCTAAGTTAGAGATTGTTAAGGGAGCTGACCACCTTTATCATGAAGGTTTTGATGAAATGTTAAAACTTGTTACTGATTTTCTAGTTAAACAAATTGGCTGATGTCTGCTGTTTTTTCTTGTTTTTGTCCAACTTGTTTTTTGATATCTATTGCTGTTTTTTTGCCAATAATTTTTTGAAGTGTTATTAGTTCTACTTTCTTAACTTCACCAATGTCCTTGATGTTGTTTCTGAATAGTTTTCTTGCCCTAACTCTTCCAATGTTTTTTAGTTGGAGTAAGGCAAGGAGTTCTTCCTTTGCACCATACTTAAGTCTTAGTCTGAGTTTACCCAATTCACTTATCAAAGGCATTATTTTTAGGATCCGAGATATTTCTTGAGATGAATATAATAGCCAATCAGCAATTTCATTTTTTATTCGTAGCTCTCCAGGTCTGATGGAATATTTATCTAATAGTAGATCTTCACTCATCTCATCCACCCATGAAGAGAACATTTGAGCAGTTTTTATTGATTTCATAAATGTATCATATTCTGGATCATATGGTTCAGGAGTAAAAGTAAGAATCTTTTCTTGGTTTGTTAAAAAGAAATCATGAACATCATCCCATTCACTTTTTCTTACTGTTAGTAATGGCCTAAGCTCAAGTGTTTGGGAGATTAATTGAAAAAATGAAAAAGTAGTTGAGTGTTTTGAAGCTTTTTTTAGAGCTTTTACCAAGTCATGCGCAGTTAATGGATCAAGATAAAGCTGGGCAACTCTTTTTCCAAGGAGTGTTGCATTTATCATGGAGTTTTGAAGTTGATCTGCAGCAACAAAACTTTGACCCTGCCCTGATTCTCCCATTGTTATAAATTCCCATTGTTCAAGCTGAGCAAGTGTCCTTCTTATAACACTTCCAAGTTTTTCCATGTCATGGAATTGATGTGCCCAGAATGTTCTTGAAAAGAACTTTAAGATCGCTTCTTCTGAATTCACAAAGTCAGTTGCTATTAATGCTAACAAGTATGTTCGAAGTACTGGTTCAACTGCAAGCTTTGAAAAGATTTGTTCGGGTTCACCCATCACATAGTTGTTGTATATTGCTTCTTTTTGGTTGAAGTTTTTTGCAACTGAGATTGCCTCACCATACTTATCATAACTTGGTCGTCCTGCTCTTCCTGCTTGTTGTTGGTATTCTAAAACAGGGATCCAGATTAAACCTCGATAGCTGAATCTTTTTAGATCTCGGATTATTGTTCGAAATGCTGGAAGGTCTACACCTGCTGCCAAGGTGGGTGTGCTGCAAATGATTTTTATATTACCATTTCTAAATTCATCTTCAATTAGGTTTCTTTGTTTTTGAACTAAGCCTGCGTGATGAAATGCAATTCCTTTTTGAGCTATAGCTGAGAGTCTTTTGCATTGCTTTGTTGGACTGGAAAGAGTGTTAAGTAATTGTTCTGAGATTTCTAAATGCTTGGAGTTTTCTGTTTTTATTTGTTTTGATATATCTTCGGCTGATTTTTCTGCGCCTCTTTTTGTATTTACAAATACTAATGCTTGCTTGCCTTGTTTAATTGTATCTAATGCTAAGTCTACTACAGCTTCCTTTGTTAACTGTTTGATTTGCATTAGTGTTTAGAAGATGTTTGAGATTATAAAGGTTTCATAATGAGAATTTAATTAGGTCAGAATATGAAAACAATGTATGAAGAGAATGGGCCCGCGGAGACTTTCAACGTCAAATGCGGATTCGACGAAGTCGAAGACGCCATTTTTGGTCGAACTTTTAAGCGAAGCGCTAAAAGGTCGTTTTTGAACTCCGGACCACCCGATTTCTATCAATGACAAAACGTCATCTTATCAGTCGGGCACTCCACCAGACTAAGCTACGGGCCCATAACTTTGTGGTTTGAAATTATGTATAAAAAAGTTTCGCTATATTTGCTTAGCAACTTAAGAAATATGAACGCCCCGAGTCAGACTTGAACTGACGACCTTGCGGTTTCAGTAAGACTTTAACAGCCGCACGCTCTACCGACTAAGCTATCGAGGCATAATAACAAAGAATTAAAACTTGGTTTAAATACTTTTCGACCAGGTATTAGAAACTAATTTATCCTTTCCCTAGTATTCTTGATACATTTGTTCCGCATTTTGGGCAGACTCCAGCTGCTCTTTTCAAGTTGTTTTTGGTCATAACTTCCTTCATGTCCTTAATTTCAACTTGTTCACGGCAACTCATGCATCTGGCTTGTACCATAATCTCACCTTGTGTATTTGTAATTTATATATAGCTAATATGAATGTTAATATATAAATTTATGTATTTTTTGTATGAAAAACTATAAAAATCACCTGTTTTGTTATATATTAGTATTAATCGAGGAAATTAGCATGCGGAGAGGAAGACCTGTTTTTAGCCAAATTCGACAAAATCTTGTAGAAATACTGTTCGTCATGGGGAAAGGTTATGGATACAATATTTACAAGACTTATATTGCCATATTTCCCAAAACAAGTCAGAGGAATGTTTATTACCAATTAAAAAGAGGGGTTGATTTGGATATATTTGCGGTTGACAAAATTGAGACTGAAAAGGGTGAGTTCTCCTGGGGAAACCAAGCAACAAAAACCTATTACAAACTAGGGCCATCAGCAAAACCAGCTGGTATGGGTCGAGTTAGGGAATATTTTGAATCACTCAAGCTTTCTGAAGAATCCAAGTAAAGCAAAAGCTTCTCTTTTTGTAAGCATTGCTTTTCCAATAACTCTTTGCCAGACTTTTTTTTGAATTTCTCTTTTTTCCTCAGTTGTAAAGTACATTTTATCTGTTATTTTGTTGATTTTTTCAAACAGTACTTTTTTTTCCTTGTTTGTGATTGAAGGCCATTTTTTTTCCTCTAAATCAGAAGATTGAAATGATTCATAGAGTAGGATTGCAAGGGCATGACTTATGTTTAATGTTGAATATTCTTTTGAAGAAGGAATTTTAACAACAAAATCACATAGAGATATTTCTTCATTTGTCAATCCAATATCTTCCCTGCCGATTAGAAGAGCGATATTTGAATCAGAACTTTTGGCTTTTTTGGCGAATTCTTTTGGAGTTATTGGAACTCGGGGGATGTTATAATCAGAACCTGTTTTGGCTGTTGTTCCAACAACTGTATCAAATGTGTCTAGACAACTAATATCCTCAATTTTCGCAGAAGATAAGACATCCTTTGCGTGCATTGCTCTTGCTAGTGCCTCATTGTCATCCTTATCACATTTAGGATTAATTAATATCAAATCTTTAAAACCAAAGTTTTTCATAACTCTTGCTATGGCTCCCAAATTACCAGGAGTTTGAATTTCAAACAAAACAACTGTTAGCATAAATTAAAGGTGAATGTGAGAAATATAAAAAGATTTGTTAAATATAGGCAAGTACTAATCCTAAAACTAGATTTACTAAAAGTATTGTCAAGCATCCAATGCTAATATGCTTCCACAATCTACTACCTTTTTTCTTACCGTATTTTGTTGAAAATGCAGCATGAATCATTCTTCCTCCATCTACTGGACCCAGAGGTAAAAGGTTAGCTAATCCTATTCCAAGACTGAGGATAATTACAAGTGTAAATAATTCTGAAAGCCAATTGATTATCTGAATTGGGTAAAGTGATGATAAATATGAGTATTTTGGTTTTAGAACATGGTTTGGTTTAATCCCAGAGATTCCAATATACCCCTTTGATTCATCTTGAGCATGAGCTGCAGTTGTAACTTCATAATCATATTCTGCTGTTGATAGAACAATTTTTTGATTTGGCTTGTTTAAGTCAAAGTCCTCAAGCATCTTGTTCCAATCATTAATAGGTTGTTGATTGTATTTGGTAAATATCATTGCAGGTTCAAGATCAGCGTATTCAGCAGGTGATCCTGGTTCAACTCTGTCAATTGAAAAACCTTCTAGTTGAGTTAATGAAGTAAACATTGGATTTAGTGCTATTATTACAATTAGTGCTGTTATGCCAGCAAGAACCATATTTGAAAATGGTCCTGCAGCAAACACTGAATATTTTACAACATCACTAGCTTTTGATAGTTTTTCTTCATCAGGTTCTACAAAAGCACCCATTAACGGACCAAAAAATAAGATTCCTGATGATTTGATTTTTATTTTGTGTGCTATTGCAACAATCCCATGAGAAAATTCATGAACAACAATTACAATGAATAATGCAATCCATCCGGAAATTAGTGGTATAAAGACTGGTGAGCCAGGGATTTGTACTCCTGGTAGAACAGGAGTTACTGCAGATTGGGCTCCAGGGATTGTGACAAGTTTGAACAGATTTTCAAGTAAAGTATAAGATATAAATAGCATCCCCACAAAACCAAAACCAATCCCAGAATATCCAAATATTTTTACAAAGTTGGGATGTTTTTTGACAAAACTTCTCATTAATTTTGTGCCGAATTTTGTTTTGTATAATGCAATGATTTTTCCTTGGATATCAAATTTTTTTCTGTTAAAGTAAACAAAGAGCATAACACCTAAGTAAAATAGAATAACTAACCAGTTACTTCCCATGGTTTACCTCTTTTTTTTATTAACTATTTCTTCCTTTTTACACGAAGATATTTACTATTGCACTTTCTACATTTTATTAGTCCCGCCAGTACTTTCATGACAGGAGCTCTTCTTACACTTTTACATTTCTTACATACATACTTATTTTGGAAAAGCCTAGCATTGGCTTCTTTAAATTGAACCATATTAATTTCCTCTAACTTGTTTCATTATTTTATCATCCATGATTAACCAATAAACAATTGTTGATCCTGCAATTACGTCTGCCTTTAGCTCAGCAGGAATTTCAAGATCAAATGTTTGGTAGTCTTCTGAATCCATCACATTTGCTGTATTGTCTTGAACAGTGAGTACTTGAGCTGCTCTTTTATCAATAATTGGAACATCAATTTTATCATGACCTGGCATTACGATTACTCTTTTTTTCTCATCAATTAATCCTACTGCAGATAACCTGACTTTTGCATGACCATGCTTTCCTGGCCTAGAGATTTGAATATCCACAACTCTGCTTGCAACCCCATCAACCAACACATAATTGCCCTTTTTTAATGATCCTACACTTGTGAATTTTGTCGCCATATTAATCTCCTTATAAAGAAAAGTGATTATGCAGATATATTTAAAAGTTTGTATTAGTCTAAAAAATAAAAAAAATCTCCATTGCACCTAGGCGCAATGAAGACCAGGGCCTTCATTTGGTTGTTGGGGGTGGTTAAAATGAAGGCAAAGAAAATCTATCAGCTTTACCTCACGATTTCAATCCCGAGTTCATCGCTAATTTCTTGAACTTGTGGACTTACCACTCGTTCATCTACTCTTCCAATTATCCAAGGAGATTTGACTCCAGTAATGATTGTCATTACTGTTAATTTTCCTTTCATGTCTTCCTGGATTCTTGCTCCCCAGATGACATTTGCATCATCATCTAAGGATTCAGTTACTAGCTCTCCAACTCTGTTGATTTCATCAAGAGTCATGTCTGGTCCACCAATCACATGGATTAATGCACCTGTTGCACCTTTATAGCTAATGTCTAGTAGTGGATTGCTTAATGCACCGTTTACAGCTTCTTCTACTTTGTTGTTTGTATCAGATGCTCCTACTCCAATGGCTGCAACTCCTCCATTTGTCATAATTGCTTTAACATCTGCATAGTCCAAGTTAACTAAACTTGGGACTGCGATTGTCTCAACAATTCCTTTGATCATTGTACTTACAAGTTCATTTGCAACTGCAAATGCTTGTTGTACTGGTAGGTTGCCAGCAATGCTTACTAATCTATTATTATCTATTACAATTACTGTGTCTGATACTTGTCTTAGTTGTTGTAATCCAAATTCTGCTTTGTCAACTCTTGCTCTTTCAATTTTGAAAGGCATAGTGACTGTTCCAAGAACAATTGCACCGCTCTCACGTGCAGCTTTTGCAATAACTGGTGCTGCACCTGTACCTGTGCCACCTCCCATTCCCGCGCAGATTAAGACAAGATCAGATCCTTTAAGAGTATCTTTAATATCATTAATTGCTTCCTTTGCTGCTTCAGCTCCTTTTTCAGGAAACCCTCCACATCCAAGTCCTTTTGTTAAATCTCTTCCAAGCACAAATTTTCTGTCAGATTCAGAAATGTTTAGATGTTGAATATCAGTGTTACATGCAATTATTTCTGCACCTTTTATTCCTTTTTTATATAGCCAAGAAACCATATTGTTTCCTGCTCCACCTACACCTACTACCTTTATGTTTGCTTGTCCTACTTCTATGTTCGAATAATTGTCTTCGTTATTCATTGCTTGCATATATCCTACCCCCTTTTTTTGGTTTTTTTAATCTATAGTTTGTGATAGTTATTTCAAATCACAACAACATTTATATTATAGATGATTCTATAATCTTCCCAGAACTCGTTGTGTACTTGCGCCAACAAGTACGCATCAAAAAGGGTTTACAAAGTAATAGTTTGCCAAAACTAATATTACAAATCGCCAAAAACAATGGTTTTTCGCCAAAAAAACCAACGTTTATATTTCTTTTAATTTCATTCCATGTATATAAAGATTTCTGCATTTTAATATATACTTTGAAATGGCTATATTAGTATACTTTTTGCTAGAATATTGTATTGAAGTGAAAAAATTTGGGAGTATTAGGGGGTTTTATAGAGGAGAGATTGATTTTGTTATCATATATGGATCTGTATCAGATTTTATCAGTGCAACTTAAAAGTAACAAAAAAATAGTATATTAATAATTTTGTTTTATTCTTATCCTATTTGGGTCTGATCAATAAACTTTATATCTAATAACAGATTCTATATTATATATGGCACTTTATTTTGTTGGTCTCGGACTTAATAATGAGAATGATATTTCTATAAAAGGACTTGAAGCAATAAAAAAATGTGATTATGTTTTTTTAGAAGGTTATACTAGTAAGCTTGGCTGCAAAGTTGAAGATTTGAGTAAGTTGTATGGAAAAGAGGTTAAGGTTCTTTATCGAAAGGATATTGAAGAAAATCCAGAGACTATTATATTAGATAAGGCAAAGGATAATGATGTTGCTTTCTTAGTTATTGGTGATATTTTTTCAGCAACAACTCATCTTGATTTATGGGTTAGAGCAAAAAAGTTAGGCATAAAAACACATCTTACACACAATGCCTCAATCTTGACTGCGATTTCTGTTACTGGTTTACAAATTTATAATTTTGGAAAGACAACGAGTGTTCCGTTTCCACAAAAGAATTGGGAGCCTGATACACCATATAATGTACTTGAAATGAATTTGAAAAATGGATTACACACATTATTGCTGCTTGATCTTGATCCACAAACCAAAAAGTTTATGTTTATTAAGGAAGCTATTGATTTCTTATTTAAGATTGAAAAAGATAGGAAAAAAAGTGTTTTTACAGAGGACACAATGTGTTTGGGTTGTGCAAGGATCGGCTCTGATGATCCAACTATTTTTTATGGCAAAGCAAAGGATGTTATGAATCAAGATTTTGGAAAAGCTCCTTATTGTCTTGTTGTTCCTGGCAAATTACATTTCTTTGAAGAGGAAGTGTTACATTTTTGGGAACTAGTTGAGAAATAAATATTGTAGTTGATAATACATCTTAGAATATATATTTTACAAAATAATAATGCTTATATAATATTATCCTATATCTATAATCTATTACATGGGGGTTATTGGATGGATAAGAAAAGTTTAGAGGTTTTTAATATTTTCTTTAGAGAAAAACCTGCAATGATGCTGGTTAATTTAAAAAATGCTAAAGATGAAGTTTATGCTAGCGCACTTGCAAAAAAAATTGATTGTACCTATTCTCATGTTGTAAAAATCCTGCAGCAGATGGAGAAAGCTGGGTTGGTTGAGTTCAAAAAACAAGGAAGACTAAAGTTGTTGAAGTTAACTAAGAAAGGTAATTCCATGGCTGAGCATATTGACAGTGTAAGACAACTTCTTTAATTTTATACTTTCTTAATATTTAATAAACAGAACATTTATAAAAAACATTCTTTAAGGGCATTATAAAAAGGTTTATAATAGGTAAAAAGAGGAAAAATGTTTATTGTAGATAAGAAGAAAACAGGAGTTTTTTCATTGCCAACAAAAGAGATTAATCCTTCTGATGCACATATGTTTAAGTCTGAACTTGCACTCAAAATTTTAAAGCTTCTTGTTAAGGAGCCTATGTATCCTGTGGAGATTGCCAAAAAGCTTGGAGTGCATGAACAAAAGGTGTATTATCATATCAGGAATTTTGAGCAAAGTGGTTTTATTAAGGTTGTTAGAAGAGAGACTAAACAGGGAGCTATTGCTAAGTATTATCAAGTTACCCACCCCAGCTTTGTTGTTATGCTTAAGGAGCTTGAGCCTACTCAAAAGATTACTAAGCTTAAAAGTGATTCTAAGTTTTTGAAGCCTTTTATTAAAGATGGGCAACTTAATGCTAGAGTGATTGTTGGAAGTCCGGATCCACATGGTCCTGATAAGGCAAGGTCAAGGGATGGTTATTATGGGATTGATCTAGGTTTGTTCTTAGGGACTTTTTTAAATTATGTTCCAGATTTTAATGTTATGCTTGATACAGAAGTTAGAGAGAAAGATCTGAAGGGAAATCTTATTCTTATTGGTGGTCCAATTGTTAATAAAGTAACTGAAAGGGTTAATATGAAACTACCTGTAAGGTTTTCTAAAGAGAATAATTGGGCAATTGAGTCAAAAGTTTCAGGTAAACTATATCCTTCTGATGAGATTGGTTTGATTGTTTCTGCTAAGAATCCATTAAGTGAGGAACACAATGTTCTTTTGGTTGCAGGCAAGAGATTTTCTGGGACAAGAGCTGCAATTATTGCATTTTTAAAATATTTTAAAGAAGTTACTGAAGGTAATTTACATAACAAAAAGATTAAAGGTAAGATTGTTGAAGGCGTAGATTTGGATTCGGATGGGATTATTGATGATATTGAATTTTTAGAATAACTATACTTTCTCTTCAATTGTAAGTTTGGATAAAGCTTTTTTTGATATTTCAATGAATTCATCTTCCTTGTCTGAAGGGATTACTGCTCCAGCTGCCATTTTATGTCCTCCTGCTATTCCCACACCTAAGGTTTCAATCATTTGAGAAACAATGTTGTTTAAACTTACGTCTGGACTCCCGCTGATTCTTATGCTGACCTTTGTTTTTTTCTGTTCATTTTGAGCCATGGATAAGATAAATGTTCCAGGTTCTAGTTCATTTGAATAGGATATTATTGAGGCCATTGTACCAATAATTGATGGTCTAACATTATCTTCTGCATTTATTATGATAAATCCTTCTTTTACTGTTACACTTGAACTTTTTTTGTTTTTTTCATACCATTTCAATGCACCAACAATTTCTTTTCTGTATTCCAAGAGTGTGTTGAGTGCCAATTTTTTTATTTTTTCATCTCCAAGACAAGTTCCAATTCCAAGTGATGCTCTTCCCATTCTTCCGCATGCGTTTAGCAATGTTGAGAATTCTTTTGCATCTCTTAGTGAAGATTCTTTTTCTTCATTTTTTAAGATGTATACATCACCAATGATGTCTTCAGGATTAGTTTGATCCATTCTTCTAATTAGAATTGCTTCTGCTAATTTTTGGATTTCTTCTTTGCTAAGATGGACTAGTTTTCTCCATGCATTACCTTGTTTTGGCTCTATTCCAGTTTCTTTTAAAAATTGGATAGCACCAGATTCACTTCCAGAAACACCAGGAATGACTGGGTCTGTACAATATTCCAGTACTTTATGCAAAGATCTGGTTTGTACTCCAAATAATTTCAAACCTTTTATTTTTTTTATTTTATTTTTTTGAATAGCTGTGTCTATTATTGCCTGGTTTAAAATTGAGAAACCTTCTCGATCCTGGATGTCACCAATAGCTCCAATCAACGCTATGTGTGCCATGTTTTCTAGCTTTGGATTTAATCTGCTTGCAAAAAAATATACAACACCTGCTCCACTTATGTCTTGCGAGCCGTCCATATTTGAAAAATGTGGGTTGATATGAGTTCCTGTGAAGTCAGCTTCTGCAGGTTTATGGTGGTCAAGAATAAACACATTTCTGTCACTAAGATGTTTAGCAATTAGATCTAGCTGCCCAGATCCAATGTCTGTAAAGATGAAGTGTTTATAATCTTCAGAAGAAATTGATTTTATTTCTTGTTCATCTAGCTGTTGGACTATTGAAACAGAATATTTCCTGTTTTCTAGGTTAAGAGCCTTTAGAATGATTGCAGAAGCACAGATACCATCAGTATCAAGATGGCTTACTATCTTGATGGTTTCTGATGGTTCTATCTCCCGAAATTTTTCAACCCCTTTTTTTATTTGTTGATTGAATCCTTCTATATCCATCTCACTCAACATAGAACCTCATTTTCTTTGAATCATACTTCCAGTCAGCTGCCAATTTTCCAGAACTTTTATAGTATTTGACCAGTCTTTGGATCTTTGAGTTTGTTAGTTCTAATCCTCTTTTTGCGGTTTGATCTTTTCTGTTTTCACCCATGTGCTTTTCAATGTCAATGTACTTTCTCATCAATGCAAGCAAATCTTCTGGTAGTTCACTTTTAATGTTTTTTTCTTCGAGTATTTGCGTTACTCTTTTTCCTGTGACTGCTTTAACATCTGGAACACCATAAGTATCTCTTAGTAAGAGTCCAATTTTTGATGATGTGTGTCCTTCCTTACCTAGTTTTGTGATCAATAATTCTACTTCCTTTTTTTTGTATCTGATCCAGGTTAGTTTTTTATCTTTTAATGGTTTTGATGAACCAGATTTACCTTTTTTTCTTGAATAAAATCTTGCCATATTAATCCTCCTAAGTCAGAAAATTTTAGCATAAGTAAGCATTTACCGACTTATCTAACATATGGGTAAGAAAGATGTGTTTATAAAGGTTTGGGTGTACAAATAAAAGAATAGCTCAATTTAATTGTTCAAATAACCCTAAAGATTGTGTTGGTCGATAATTCTGAAACATATATTCACTCATGTACATGTACCTATAGATCTCTTCATTATAAAACACTTCTGCTATGTCGTCCACTAGAAGCATTATTGTATAAGCATCACCCATTGTTTCACTAGAAAAATCTATTTCCCATAATTCATAAGCACTTTCTATTTTTTCTGTAATTCTATTTCGAAGTGCTTGCATGAAATCATGAGGAAGAATATTGTCCTCAAGCATATCTCTAACAATACAGTGTAAGGTGATTTCTGTTTTTGATTTAGTGTTCATATGAAGGGAATTGACTACAGTGTGATTCTTCTCCAACTATTACTGTAAATGTGTTTGATTCCATAAAAACAGGGATCTGTGTTTCATCACCTGTTGCCTGAATTAAGTAACCATAACCACCAAATGCTGTTGCCAGTCTTCTGATAAGTCCAAGGTCTCCTAGATCCATGTCAATTGCATCCCTTATGTTTGTGACTATATGGTCAACTTGTTCGAAAATGTGCTGCGGTTCCTCAATAAACTCAAGTTCATTTATTTGATCTGATATTTTATCAACAAGAGTAGTGGCTTCTTTTGAAAGTAAAGGATATTCTGTGAGTAATTCCTTTCCTCCACTTGCAAGATAAGTTGCAAACTCTATGTAAGTTTGTCCTGTTTTCATAATTTCTTCAACAACATCATTAATGTCATCAATTCCAAAAGGCATAATGTCTTTGTCCGCGGTAATTATATTATTACCAATATATTCTTGTAATCCTTTTTCCAATTGTTTTTGTTCATCTACTTGACTAGAACCATTCACCATATGACCAGCATATTGACCTGCAAGGTTACCTGCACATGGTGCTTTTTCTTCAATACATCCAGGTGCAAGAGAACATCTACTAATTGCAACATCTTCTGTTAAATTTACTCTGCACGGATTTGTGTATAATAAAGATAATTTTATTGAATCATTCATTTCAACTCTCCCTCAAGAAAACTTGAGATGCTAACACCTCTTTATTAATGGGTAAAGATTTAGATATATAAAGGTTATGCACAGCAAGAATCTTTTAGTCTCAATTGATAACTATTATAAGCTTATAGTAGTTCTCTTATGGGCATGGATTCAGGGACATATGATTCAGTAAAATGTTTTGTTGAGATTAATGGAAAAGAAGCTTTTATTAGACAAGCATTGCTTGGATTTTATGAGCAAGGTAATGATCTTGATCAATTAGTGACTGATGATTTTTCTGCTCAATTAAAAGAAGTACATCTGATGCCAAAGACAACTGTTCTTTATATGCATCCAATATTAGGTGTATTCAGTATATCAACTGAAAAATCTGTAGAATTTATTAATGATCATGGAGGATTTGCAGTTGGATTTGAATATCCAATAAAACCAAGTCATCCAGATTCAATTCAGTTGTCCTTTTTTTATACAGATGAAATACCCATTCCTACTCAGGACGGCATTTTATTTGATGATAAGTGTTATTCCATTTCATTTGAACACATTGATATTGAACAGTGACAGTGCTCGTAATACCATTACTGCAGAATAAAGGAACATTTTTACACATCATCCATATTTGTGGCAAAAACTAAGAAAAAACTTCTTATTCACGGCATTTTTTAATGACAAAGCCTAAATCTGTGAACATCTCATATAATTGTAGTGAGAAAAATGAGTAGATATAACCCAACTTGGATGGAGAAGTTTATGGATGGATCATTAGATCTTTTAGAGGATGGATTTAATCCTGGAATGAAATTTTGGTTAGATATGTTTGATGGTAAAGAACCTAGATTTGAGGATGCACTTATGGGTGATTCGGGTGTCTGGGGAGATTTTACAGACGTTATTGGATATGTTAAAAGAAAAGAAGAGAATGGAATAGGTTTGTATATGCCAATTACAGAGGAAGTTTTAGATATTCAAGCTGCAGAGGAGGATTTTAAAAAAATAGCTCCCAATCTAGTTAAGCTCACTAGAATATTCTTTGACAAACTTGAATATCAAGCTAAGAGTAATGAGTGGATTAATAGTCTTGGAGATGAGACTAGAAATTTACTTGGTAAAGTTGCAAAAATTTATCTTGAATTAAGAGATGCTGATCGAGTATCTTACCCCAAGATAATTACACCTATAGCTTTTGATGAGCTGTATAAAGAAGGAGTAGCTGTAACTACCCATAATGTGATTGACGGGAAAATTACATACAAGGCAGGAGAACCTTACCAAGTCTAGTCAGCTTATTGATATTTTTTCTTTTTTGTTTTATTTAAATAAATATTAAATATTTAAATATTTAATGATATTTATATAATATAATCAAAATATTTAAGTTTTTGCTTCTCTACCTATTATTTAATAAATGATAAAAGGTGGTTAATAATGAGTTTAAAAATTAATAAAACAGAAGAACTAGGGGTTGGAGAGATTAGAGCAGAGGGTTCGTATCTTTCAATAGATTATGTATGTAATGGTATGCCAGAAGGTAATGTTAGAGTTCCTGCTACTGAAACAGTTTTGGTTAATAAAGATCCATTTGCTATTGGACATTTGGTTTATTTGCTAAGTGATGCATATACTTCATTTGAATATTTCACATCATTTGAAGGTCAGCGAGATTTGGAGCTTGAAGGAGGAGGGCAATTTGGAACATTATTTGGTGGACTGAATAAAAGAAAATTGACATCATTTGTTATGGATCTTCAATCACAGATGGCTGATTATAATGAAGCAATAGCAGGTGTGGTTATGAAATATCACAATATGACACAAAAATAAAATAAAGTTTGTCAAACATAAGAAGTGAATTTTGAAATAAGTGGTTTTATTTATTGTTTACCACAAAAAAATTAGCAACTGGTTCTAGTTCATTTCCACCGTAAGCTGACATGTACTGAATTCCATCCCCATTATGAAATGCAAATTCAGAGGACCACCCACTGTCAGCAGCCATTGCTTCATGGCAGCCAAGAGATGCCATAAACTCCCCAGCTGTTTTAAATGTCATTGTTTTTGTTATTACAAGATATAATGTGTTATCATTTATACCAACAAGTGTTCTTGATCCTGGATCCCATCTTGGATTTCCCTGACTATGGTCATTGATTACATCTTGGGGTATGATTCTTTGTCCACTTTCACTAGTTAATATGGTTTTTATTCCAGATACTGCATATGCAATGTTTGAAGGATATGGTTGTTCAATATGAGTAATGTCTAAAGTTCCATTATTGTACACAATTAGAGATGGAGAGGGAGTATCTTCACCTGTGCACACTCTTTCCCCCTGATCATATGTATAACACCAAGGACTAACTGAATCTGCACCTCTATGCATGTCACCATTTACAGCTAATAATCCAGGATAGTTTTCCAGGTATTGTTTTGCTGTTATTTTTCTACCGATTGGCATGCTTGATTCAATACTGAATTTATTTATATCAACTGAGAATACATGATTACCTTGAATAATTTGATAATCAATTCCATCCATTTCTTGAATGTTTGCACCATAATATGAGGTTTCGGGATCAGAATCAATAACTGTTTGTTCAATTGCTTCTAAAGGTGGTGCAATCTCTACTTCTGCAACTGGTGTTTGAGTGCCTCCTTGCTCTACGTGCTGATAAAAAAAGTACAATGGAACCCAACATGTTAAAGTTAAAGCCACAATTGCCAATCCTCTTGAACAGCCCATGTTGTTATTTAAGAGTGGTTAACAGATATATAAATTTTTACCCAAAATTGGTTAAAACATAAGCTTAAGCATATAAATCTCAATTCCAATTATCTTAATATGCCTTTTAAAAGAAATGATAAAAGAACACTTGGAAAACTAGTTAGAGATGTTGGATTTGGAGCTTTACAATTAACTGTGGGAATTGCAGCATTTTATTGTGTTGCTGAATACGGATCTGATTTTTATCATAATATGACAGATTCAGGTATACATGGTTCTACTGGATATTTACTATTGTGGGGAGTTGGGGTTGGACTTCCTGCTCTTGAGTTTTTCCTAGGGGGTGTTAATTCATACAGAGGTATTTGCAATCTAGCAAATATTGAATATGAGAAAAATATTAAAAAATAGCCCTGCCAGGTAAAGGAAAACTTTGGATTTTCCAGACCTGTCAGTGCAATTCAAAAAAAGAATAGCCCTGCCAGGACTTTCACAGACCTTTTACAAAGCACAGTCAAAGCATTGACTGGTTTGTCTTGTGTCGTGGCCATCTTGTTTTCTAATTGGCCACGTTAATGGGCTTTGAACCCATTCTGTTTTGATCAAACTTTTCTTAAAAGTTTGTTTTGGTCGAACTTTTAAGCGCAGCGGCAAAAGGTCGTTTCGAACCTGGGTCACTACCTTTCTATGAAACAGAAATCCTCAGATGAACTTTTCTTTTTCTGCTATCTCCAAAGGGTAGTATGATTGGTCTCAAACTTTTTAGTTTGTTTGACCACTACACCACAGGGCTATATACCTTTGGGACTATTAACAATTTATAAAAGTTGCTCTTTTTTCACACTGGACATACGCACATATAATTTATATAACTAAAACAAGCTTTAATTTGTATGAACCAGTGCATCAAATGTAAGGGTAGAACTCCTCAGATATGCGGTAGAACATTTTGTCCTATTGTTGCAAAGAGTCAGGCTGTTTTGAAAATTAAGGATAATTACCTTAAAGAAAATTACTCAGGTAGTGCACCTACTCCTTTTGTTGGTAGGTTTGGTTATCCTCATGTTAATGTTGGAATTTTGTCTGTTGAGAAGAATGATTCATGGAGGTATGATGCTCCAAGGCATTGGTCAAAATCGGATTATGGTATTCAACAAGTTATTGATTTACGATCTGCCTTGGTTAATTCAAGGTTTAAGATTAATGTAAAAAAGCAGAGTAAGTTTTTAGAGATTAGTCAGGAGGTTGGGATGGCTTCTAAACCAGTTGAGTTAGAGATTAATCTTAATAAAAAACCAAGTTTTAGATTAATTACTGATGCTCATCTTGCTCCAACTGGTCCAAATGCTAAGCTTGAGAATGCAACCATTACTTCAAATCCAAAAGTTCATACTAAAGTTGATAAGGTTGTGAGTGATACTGATTTTAAGGCTACTGGTGCAATAAAATACCTTTATAATAATAAATTTGATGAGAATATGCTCACAAAGTTGCTTAGTATTGGTAATCTTGGTGTTAAAAAAAATCGAAGACTTGTTCCAACAAGATGGTCAATTACTGCTGTTGATGATACTTTAGGAAAAGAATTGATTTCACAGGTTAAGGATTATCAAAGACATGACTTTGCTGCCTATTTTGGAGGGTATTTAGGGAATTATTATTTGATTTTGTTTTTTCCAGAAGTGTGGAGTTATGAATTGTTTGAAACTTACTTACCTAAAGTTAGTTGGAATGTTTCAGATAAGATCAACTATTCTACTGATTATGAGACTTATTCTGGTAGAAAAGAGTATGCTCAGGATACTGCAGGTGGCTACTATGCTGCTCGGCTTGGAATTTTGGAAAAGTTAGTTAGATTAAAAAGACAGGCAAGTGTGCTTGTATTAAGGTTTATTACAGGTGAATATTATCTTCCACTTGGGGTTTGGGTTGTTAGGCAAGCTGTAAGAAAAGCTTTGGAAGCTAGACCTTATTATTTTGATAGTAAAGAGTTGATGCTAACTTATGCCGAGGCTGTGATGAAAAAGAAGTTTGGAGTTATGGATTTTTTAAGAAATAGTAAAATGTTAAAAGAAATGAAAACCCAGATGAAGTTAACTAATTACTAATTTATTCTTCTGATTTAACAACGTATTCACTTAGATTCTCACTAACTACATCAACAATTTCTTGAGTTAATGTTGGTGCATACACAAGAATATCTGAACCATATTCATCAAAAACCTTTGCTCTTTTTTGTGATGTGCCCCATACAAAACCAGAAACATGAAAATCTAAGGAGAATAATACTGGTTCTTTTACTCCCATTTCTTCAGCAGTTATGTTTCTTTTTTCATATGCTTTTTGAGTTCTTCTTAATGTTTCAACTGAAGATGTTGAGCCAAAAGTCTCATTACTTGGATGAATATGAATAGTTACATCTCTTCTTTCATCTAAAGGTAAGTAGAAATCACCTGTTATTGAGTAAGATGGTTGTGCTTCATCCATCAATAGAGTTTCAAGTTCAAGTAGTACTCTCGTCATCCAAACTGGTCCGTCCAAATCCAAAGAATATTTTTGAAGTTGTTCATCCATGCCCAAAGAGAATTAAGTCAAGAATAAAAGTATTGTGGTTCCTAAGTAAAATGAGGGCATCAGACACTGAATCAAAAGTCAAGCAGGATTCATATTTAGAAATTTTTGTTTTAAAAGTTAATGTAAAAAAATAATTAGTATCTTACATTAGAATACATATCTGATTCTATTCTTATCATTGGTTTGTCACAGTCTAATTTATCAGTAATGCTTTCCCTATGAAAAGTCGGATCAGGATGAACATTTGAAGGCATTGGATGATAGGCCTGTACATCTAAAGTGGTTTGATCTGACCCACCTGAAGGGTCATTTCCTCTTTGTATTCTACATAATCTATTATACCAAGCATCTATTCGTTGTTGCTCAGAACCAATATAATCATTAAAAGCACCACCCACAAACCCCCCACTTAAGACAGCTAGTGAACTACTTCTTCTTAAATAAGGAAGTTTTGATTTTGGTTTTAATACCATAAAAAGCAGAAAACTGTAAACAAATATAAATCTTACTATAATAAAACAAGAGTTTGTTCAAAGGAAATAATTCAACAATGATCTAACTGATTCCACGTATATTGAAAAAAATAGAATTTATCTTCCAAGCTCTTTTTTCCACATCAAACCAATTTTCAATAGATCATTGTTGAGTTTGTCACTTAGTTTGTAGGTTTTCTTGTATAGATCATAGTAGATCATGCCCATTGTTTTCATTGGAGTTAGAATCCGATCGTAGAATTGACGTTTATTATAACTTAATTTTACTTCTTTTCCCTTAAATCCGGGCTCGTCAAGGTAGGTTACTAATTCACCATCATGAAGCGTGGAAGCAAACATGCTCATTTCTGTTTTTGTTACTTCTTGTTTTTCTCTCATGAATCTAATAAAGACTTTTGCTACTATTTGCTGCTGCCTTGTTGCAAAAATTACTTCATAGATATTCTTTGGTAAATTAAACCTATCAAACAGTATTACCATAACTACCCCCAAAAAGAAATGGGATCACTCATGTATATAAATATTCCTATCTGTATATTAATATCTAAGAATTAAGGAAATAGACACTGCCCTAAATTGCTTAAAAAATCAGATTTTGTACATATTTTTTGGAAAATATTAAATAAAAGTAGCCATTTCTAGTTTTTATGAGCGCAAAAGTATACGAAGAATCAAATTTGGATAACATTAGGCTATTACAATATGGTGAAGCAGAGGAGTTGGACAAAACTGATAAGAAAATTCTAAATCAACTAAACATGAATTGCCGACAAAGTGTTGCAGATCTAAGCAGAAAGACTGGCATTTCTAGAGATGTGGTTGCTTACAGAATAAAAAAACTTGTGGAAAAAAAGGTTATTTTAGGTTTTAAGCCAGTGTTTAATCCGCCTAAATTAGGATTTC
>CAYQPU010000014.1:0-38111 GCA_964419615.1 uncultured Methanosarcinales archaeon
AATCTGGAAGTTAAAAATAAATATTCCTTACTAATGGCATCTCCAGCCATATCAAGTTGGGTTGTAATATCTTCTCTAACATTTACAAGGTCATCAATATAATCTGGTCTAAGATAAGAACTAATCATTTTCAGATCTTTGAGAATCGCAACCAAATTAAACAATTGGTTTGCCAAAGAAAAATCCTCATCTGAAATTTTATCCTTTCCATACTGGATAATCTTTCCTAGTTCAGAGGGACTCATGCACTTAACATCAACCATATCATCTAATCCACTTTGGTAAACAGCAATTGCACTTACAACATCCTCTAAAATACCTGCCTCTTCCTCTGCACTCATGCCAACAAGAATATTATCTAAATGCGCAAGACTTGTCAGGCAACTTCTTTTTTTATCTGCATTATCAGTATCAATGGATACAAATGAATGATACACTTGGCCATCTGATGTCACGCTTTTCTTCTGCAGCAGATTAAATATCCAAATATCATAATAAGGAAGACAAAAATCAATACCATTACCATCAATCCCGCCTTTTTTTAGCTCTGCTTCTAAAGACGAAATTTTTGTTCTTAAAACATCTAATACCGAGTGCATCCCAAGTTGTGATACTCCATAAACATCACTTGATCCCTCTGCAATTTTTGAAATTGAATAATCAGCGTCCTTATGCACAAAACCATCAAAAGGATCTGCATCATCCATATAAAACATGTAAATTAGATAATTATCAACAACAGAATCTAAAACTGCACTCCTTTGTGACCTTGCAACTTCACTTGGGACTCCACTATTTAGATACTCAAACTCATCAGCCAATGTCATCTCATCTGCATGATCTGTGAAAGCAACATGTCTTCCAAAATCATCAAATCCAAACCACACAAAAGGAGCATCAAGCCAAGGGTGCTCTCTTAGTAAATCATTAGTAACACTCAATACTTCATACTTATCAGGCTTAATATATTTGGCAGCAACTTCTCTATCGCCAATTCTAAGTTTCCAAACCTCTTTTGCGGGATCATACTTAGTTGCCTCATACATATATCCAAAAACTTCCTTTTCAACCTCTTGCAATAACCTTAGAAAAACATTAATGTCAGTTGGACCATATTCTTTTAGTAATAATGGCCAGTCAATATTGTTTTGAGCTTGCATTTGTGAAAGCAAATCAATCAATTGAGGTTGCCCTACAGTAGGCATATAATCAGAAGGTTGATTTGCATTTCGATCAGAAATTATAGCATCTAGCTTATCAGCAAAACCTTGTCTTGTGGATTCTAAAGTGCTAACTGGTAATCTTTGCTCAAATGATAGAGTTGCCTGTTGCATTTTAGTATTAATTATAAGGAACAAAGGCAATTTATAAGCATTTCTGGGCTTTATTACCTAAAAGTGGGGAAAAATCAGTCTTTTTTACACACAAACATGATATGATCTTTTTGAAAAGGACTTAAAATCCTTTTATCCACTATTGTTACGTGCTCTTCAAGCTTTTTTCTAACCTCTGTAAATACAACACTAGGTTTCTTAGTAATATCAATAGAACGCGCCTTTACACACAAAATAGCAAATCCACCGTTCTTAAGTAATTTTATATTATCTAAGAATATCTCAGCTTGATGTCTTTGTGCAATATCTTGATACATAAAATTAGCAAGCTTTACTTTATGGAAATACTCTTCTGGATGAGAAGCATCTGCTAAAATAGGAACAATGTTATTTCTTTTTCTAGCTAAAAACACAAGCTCCCTCATAACTCTTGGAGCACTATCCAAAGCAAAAACCACACCTTCATCACCAACAATATCACTAACATGGGAAACAGTTGTACCAGTTGAAGAACCTAAATACAAAATTGTATCACCTTCAACAAAATTTAATTGACTTAAACCTTTAATCATAGCAGCAGCAAGTTTTGACTTATGGGGATCCCATTCTCTGAATTCTGTTTTATCTTTGATAACTGTCCTCTCAGAATAAACCGTTTCACCAGGTGTAAGATTCCTAGTATACAATAATTTCCTCTTACCTTTTCTCTGTTCAAACACTCTTGGAAATTTTTGTTTCATCTGAATCTCTCTTCTAATTCTGCTTTTAACCTATCACCAATAAAATCGCCTTTGAAATAATCAACTCTTGCAGCTAATGAGATTTTGTCTGCAAGAGCTCTTGCAACTTTCCCATGATCTTTTCTCTTTGCTCTCGAAATCATCGGATGCTCATGGATAAATCCATATTTTGGAGGCAATGCTCCCTTTGTCAAATGCCTAAACAATGCTTTCTCAGCACCAAGTAATTGAACCGTAGAGGAAGGCATGCTTGCCATTCTCTTTAACGAACCTGCAGCCTCCATTAACTTAGCTCCAATTAAAGCCCCTGCAATTTCTGTAATATTAGGACAAATTTTCTTCATACTTTTATCTAAATATTCTGTTAACCTATTCTTTAACTCAAACAACTCTTTAGTACTACTGGCTAAATCAAAAATAGGTTTCAAATCTTTCTCTTTAAGATCTGCTCCCATCAAACCTCTGTCCTTAACTCCTTTGATTACTGTATTTACAAAAGCCTCATGATCACTAATATTTTCATTAGTTTCTGGATCATATAATGAATACCATTCTCTCAATCTTTTAACCATTCTATTAATATCCTGATTCAAATCATCAATAGTGTTAATACACTGGATAATTAGCAGGTCAGAAGTAACTGACTCTTTAATTTTAATTTGAGTAATCTTTAAATTAGCAGGTCTGAAATCCAATTCAATTTCATGTACTAGACTCAAATCCTGCGAAAGCTTCAATTTATCATCTTTTTTAAAACCAATAAATGTTCCAGGATTGTGTTTTTTAATTAACTGTTCTTCTTCATCTATCCATAATCCTTTTTCTAATTTTTTGTTTCTGTCTAAAATATCTTTGAATTCAATTTTGTCGATAACTTTAGAATCCTCAATAACAAAACTTTCAAAACAAGTTGAATAAAGGTATTTCATAAGCAAAAGCAAATCCTTGATTTATTTAAAATCTTTGGTAATAGATTCCATGTTGACTGATTATATTCATATATTTAAGTAAAGATTTTAAATTCCAAAAAAATGGGTAAATGTCAAAAAGATTCTATTATTTGCAATCATTGATGCAACAGCCCACTTTTTTGTTATATAAATGTTTTGAACATGGTAAAAGAAAACTATTAAAATAATATTAGTTTAACAAGCATTATGCACGAAACATCTATGATCAAAGATATAATTAATCAGGCTGAAAAACAAGGAGATGTTAAATCTATCACAATTGAGGTTGGAGAACTTGCCAACATTGAGCCACATCACCTAAAAGAACATTTGTCTGAAATCGTAGATTGGGATATTAAGGTTAAAACAATAGATGCAATTACAGAATGCGCATGCGGATTCAAAGGAAAACCCAAGACAATAACAAGAGGCCACGACTTTGTATTGTTCACATGCCCATGGTGTAATGATGTTCCTAAAGTTGTGCAAGGAGATCAGATTGTATTAAAGGAGGTAAAATGTGTTTAGCTTTTCCAGGTAAAATAATTAGCATAAATCAAAAAAAAGCTCAAGTAGTCTTCAATGGAGACACAAGAGAAATAGATTTATCCTTAATTGAAGCTGAAGTTGGGGACTATATAATCTCAAATGCAGGCTTTGCAATAAAAAAAGTGCCAGAAAAAGAGGCAATTGAAAGTATAAAATTACTAAAACAAATATGAAACCAGAACTACTATTTTTCAAATATGCATTTCCATGTGCACAGGTTCTATTAGATCAAAAAAAAATTAACAAAGAAACTTATCAAGAATTAAAAGAAATGTTTGAGCAAAATCAAACACCCAATAAAGAATTTTTAGAAAACACATTCAAAGCAGGATTTAGAAGATTAAAAACAATTGCAGATCAAATGAACAGATCCCCTTGGGATAATGATGTTATTGAAAAATACTTTTTGGAAGATCACAATAAATTTATTGACAATGGTGAGGGAGATTATGCAACAGCCCCAGAATCATTTAAAAAAATCTGTAAAGTATACAAAGTAAAAGTCATTGATGTTCAAGGCAATATTCTCTCAGTTTCAAGTGAAATAACTCCCAGAATTTTACATAATCTAGAAGATGTTAGAGTTGGAGATATAGTCACAATTCACCTAGGGTTTGCAGTCCAGGTAATCTGAATTCTATTAGACAAACTGACAATTCCAAAAACACCTGATATTAGTAGGATCACACCAACAATCTGTGGAACAGAAATTATTTTATCAAGAAAAACAAAATTAAACACAGTTGTAATTGGGCTTCCTAATAATAGTATACTGGTTGCAGTTGTTGGGCTAACAAACTTTAGTCCATTATAATATGTATAAACAAACCCCAATAATAATAATGATGTGAATCCAGTCCATAGTACTTGAGATAAACTCAAATTAACAATACCTTGAATGTTTCCACTGAAAACTAAAAACATCAAAATAAACAATGATCCAAAAAACATCCTGCCAAAGGCAATTGTTTTTCCATCAAGATCTTTAAGGGCATTCTTTGAAATAATATTCTCAACGCTCCAAAATAAAGTTGCAACTAAAACCCAAGTTTCACCCATTCCCCAGGAGAATGAATTAATACTTAATAGCAGAAAATTCCCCAGTACTACTAACAAAGCTGGGACAAGGAATTTTTTATTGATTCTCTCTTTCATAAAAACAAAAGCTAAAACAGTTACCCATATAAACATAGTTTTATGGATAAAACCTGCTGAGGCAGCGCTTGTTAATTGCAAACCTTTGAAAAACAGCAAAAATGGAATAGAGCCACCAAACAAACCAATAGCTCCTAATTTGATATACTGTTTTTTTGATAAACTAAAAATAGTTTTATCTTTTAAAAGTAAAATTAATGATAGTAAAAACACTGCAACTGCACTATTCTTAAGAAAAGTAAAAACATAAGGATTCATTCCCTTAACACCAAACTTGTTCAGAAATATGGAAAACCCTGATATGATTGCAGTCATTAAAACAAGCTTCAACCCTTTTTTTTCCATGCAAACAAAAAACAAGTTAGAGTTTTTATAGGTTTTGTTTTATTCAGTTTTGTCAATTTCTTATATTTTATTAATTTGAATGTGAACAATTGTCACAATGTTTATATTCTCCTCATGCTTTCCAATATATATGGGGGATTTTGAGTTTTATGTGAGTGGAGAGGAAATTTCCACAAGTGGTGATATTAGTTTATTCTTTCCTGGCTGGCGTGATGAAAATGTGGCTTTCATAGCTCCCCATGATGACGATGGAGTTATTGGTTCAGGTCTACTTATGCAAGCTGTTAAAGCTTTCGGTGGCAAAGTGCATCTGATGATTGTTGGGGATGGAAGACAGGGTTATTGTTCTGAGGAAGAGATATCCACAATTTATGATACAAGAAGAAAAGAAACAGAAAGATCTTCTGAAATCTTGGGTATTGATGAAATTCATAGATTTGAATACCCCGAAGGTGACTTTGCATTATACTTCAAAACCTCAGACGGTATTATAAGAACAACAACTCAAAAACTAAAAGAAGTTAATGCTACTCGAATTGTTGTTCCTACTATTAATGATGCTCACCCAGACCATCAGTATGTGAATCGAGCTGCGAGAATCGCTTTTTTTCATGCAAATGGGGGTCTGTGGGATGGTTACAGCACAGATATAAGAGATTTATTGGAATCTGCAATTTATTGTCCATTTGATACCTCACCTGATCGAGCTGTTAAAACTTCAGCCAGAATATTTAAAAAGAAAAAAAAAGCTATTTCTGCATTCAAATCTCAAAGGCAGATCCGTGATCTGGTTGAAATATTGGCTGATGACGGACCTCAAGAAACATTTAGAAGCATACCTCCTCCAAATTATTCCTCGCGTGTAATGTTTGAGCAATATTTTCAGTGAATGATGTAATTATCTCTAAATTATTTTGCTGTCTTTATTTTCAAAAGCATTCAAAAGTTCTATAATAATGTATGCACTTGAGTTTTTATAGGTTTTGATAATTCAGTTAGATAAAAACATATGACCTTAATGCAAAGATAGTACTAACTTTGTTTCAACTCATTTTTTCTTCCACACTTTGGACCTTTTTTACAAGCCCGTTTTCCCGGCCTTCTCTGTAATCAATATTAATCCTAACAGATATTCTTGGACAATCTTGTCTCATCCTCTTATAGCATTCACTCACCACATCCATTAGATCATACCAATCCCCCTCCAGGATTGTACCCATTGGTGTGAGCATATAATCAATGCCAGACTTATCAATTATTTCCAAAGATCTAGCAACATATTTACTTAGGCTTTCCCCTTCTCCGATCGGAGACATAGCAAATTCCAATAGAACAGACATGTTTTCACCTCAATAATAAATTAGGAAATTAGATATTTTAATTTTGCGTTAAAGTAGGTCTGTCTAGAATAACAAAAAAACACATATTAACCTCTTATTCAAAATGCTACTGTTCCGAACAAAGCCTAAAATCCAATACATTTATATCTTACAATTTATTACTTCTCTGTAGGAATGACAAATACAAAGAAAAATTCAGTAAGACTTACAGAATTTGGTGCTGCAGAACAGGTGGGAGGCTCAAAATTAGGCTTGGGAATAGGTGAAGAAAGCCATTTGTTTGAAGTTGGAGTTTCTTATGACCCAGAAGAAGATAATTCCCCTCTTCCATTCAACTCAAAAGGCATTGAAAGTCTGACATTAACACATGGTCATGCAGATCATATGGGAAGAATGCCCGATCTTTTTCTTGATGGGTTCAGGGGGCCAGTATATTCTACACCATGCACAGCAGACATTGTGAGGCATCAGCTCAATGGCCAGTTCCAGTTTGCATTTAGAAGCTCTGACCGTAGATTTAGAAATGCTGTCGATAACAACAAAATCTCTCTTGAAATGATAATGGAACTATTTGTTAGAGATTCTGAAACAGGTGAATTAGGTATACCTTATGGAAAACAGGTAAAAATATCTGACCATCTTGCAGTATCGTTTTATGAAGCAGGTCACATACCTGGCTCAGCCCAAATTTTGTGCGATATCCAGTTAGGTGGAAGAAAACCAATAAAATTTCTGACAACAGGAGATCTAGGTAGAACAGATTATAAATTATCAGAACATCCAATAACAGACACTCCTTTTGTTAAATTCCCTCACAAGGATTTCCCAAAAGACATTGATTACATTGTGGTTGAGGCAACTTACGGTGGCCGAATGCACACATCAATTGATGAGTCTATTGAAATTTTGGAAACATGCGTGAATAAGGCTTTTAGGGACGAATCCAAATTAATCATCCCTTCTTTTAGCATCATGAGAACCCAGATGCTTTTAAATTTCTTATTCCAGCTTGAGAAGGGAAGTAAAATTCCAGAAATCCCAATCTATATGGCAAGCCCTTCCGCGATTGAAGTGAATAGGATAATGTTGGATTATTACACAGACATGGATGATAGAGCAATAGAAGATTTCAAGGACGAAGGTTATAATCCTTTCCACTTTGATAATCTAATTTATGTTAGAAAATCAAAAGATAATAAGAAATTGTGGACAAAGAAGGGGCCAATGGTTGTAATCGCATCATCTGGCATGTGTAACATGGGTAGGATTGTTAACCATCTTTATCATGCAGTGGAGGATCCAAATAACATGATACTTCAGACAGGCTATCAAAGTCCTAGTACTCTTGGTGGTGTAATCTCAAGAAAAGCCAAGGACCCAAATACAGATATAACACTAAATTTTCCATCAGGAATTCCATACCAAGAGTCTGGTAAAAGAAAGCTGAATGCCCAAGTGTATAGGATGCACGGTTTGTCAGGTCATGCTGATGGGAGAGAAATTGCGGCTCACTTGAAACATATAAGAGATCCAGCTAAGTACGGACCATACAAAGCAATATTCATCAAGCATGGGAGGAAGAAGCAGTGCGAAGAACTAGAAGATCTGATTGTAAAAGCAGGCTATCCTGCTGACAGAGTTCATGTAATGAAAAAAGCACAAGAGTATCTTCTTGAATAAGCAATGTTAAATTCTAGTTTGAAATTACTTTCTTTGCAGCTGAAAATTAAAAGCATTTTTGTGGTATTTGTTTACTGTTCAAAGAAATAGACGCCGGGACTGGAGTAGTACTTTTAATTGCAATAAAATCCGGAGTTTACTGGTAAAAAGCAAAAACCATATATACTTCTTGAATAATAGGCCAAGCATGACCAAATATAAGTCAGCTGAATTATCAAACGGAAAAGTTAGAATTATTACTAAAAATCTACCAATTCCAGATGATAACACAATTATTATAAAAATTCATCTATCAGGTATTTGCAGAGCAGATGTTAAGGAAGTATCAGAATCTAGGGACATACCAGAGGATAGAGGACCATTATTTGGCCATGAAATTAATGGGATAATTACCTATGCGGGTAAGAATACTGGATTTGAAAAGGATCAATTAGTTTCTTTCAATCCTAATGTTACACCCCAGAGAACCACAGGATTTGCAGAGTATATGGTAATTAAGGGTCCTCAGAATATACTAAAAGAAACAGTGATACCTTATACTACTTTGGATAATGAAAAGGCAATCCTAGTAGAACCCTTATCTGCAACATATCACTCAATGGAAAAATTAATTGAATATACTGGGTCTATTAAAAATATAAAGATAGCAATATTTGGTGCTGGAAATGCTGGTACAATGTTAGGTTTATTTGCAAAACGAAAAGGCGCATCTATTAAGTTATTTAATATTGATGATGGAAGAATTCAATTTGCTGAAAAAATCTTTGAAAAAGGTGAGATTTTTAGATTCTCCGATTATTCAAGATTTGAATTTGATATAGTTATTGTTACCATAACTAGAATTACACACGATAGTTTGAAAATGGCATATGAATGTGTAAAGTCAAATGGTTATATCCATTTATATGGTGGAACAAGATCAATTGACAAATTTTTAGATACAGAAGTTAATATTGATAAAATCAGAAGAAATGAACTATTGAAGACAATAAATTATAAAGGAAAAATTATTAATTTAACAGGAGCCTATGGAAGTGGACCTTATGATTTCAAAAGGGTTTTTGAAATATTAGATGATTTACCTGTAACCATACTTATTTCCAAGCAAATTAAATTTGAAGAATTTCCTAAACTAATTATGGATATGGCTTCTGGTAAAGAGGATTATCCTGGAAAGGTTATTGTAAGGTATTAATTCTAATGATAATTTAGTAAGATATAACGCCGGGACTGGGCTTTTCTTGTATTCAAAAACAACATTCACCCAAAACAATTATTAACCCTTTATTTATTTAATAGTACTATGCAAACAATCCTATGCTTTGGAAATCCTCATCTTGACCAAGACTCACTAGCAGTTAGATTAGCAGATGAACTAAAAATCAAAGGTTTTCAATTCAAAAAATGCGCTAGACCAGAGGAACTTCTTGAAAACACAGAGCCAGAAATAATCATAATGGATGTAGTCAAAGGTCTAAGTAAAGTAGATATTATTACAGATATTGATGAATTCAGATTAAACAAGATAATAACATTACATGATATGGATCTAGGATTTATTCTTAAACTGTTAAAAGAAACAGGGCAAATAGAACAAGTTAAGATAATTGGACTTCCACAAGATCTTAATATTGAAATAGCAAAATCACAAATAAAACAATTAACAAAAGAACTTTAACAATCTTGTTTAATGTTAATATTTTTTAACATCTGTTAAGTATTTTTAACAAAATATATATATCATTAATAGTTATTTTATCTGTATGTTAAAAATACTTGATGACTTAGAGCCTTTTTTCCAAGATAATTACAGGAGAATCCATGTAAGGATGTATGCAAGGATGAAAAACATAAGTCCTCCAACAGCATCTAAAATCCTTAATAATTACTCTAGAAACAATCTACTAATAAAAAATGAAGACAAAGGTTACCTAGAATTTCACTCAAATAATGAAAATCCTCTTTTCATACAAATGCAAAGAACATATTATTTAGATAGATTCACAAAAGTAGGTTTGATAAATCACATAAAGCAACACTATATTTCACCAGTTATATTATTGTTTGGTTCATTTGCAAAAGCTGAGATATCAGAAAACTCAGACATTGATCTAGCAATATTTTCTGTAACCAAGAAAAACCTTGACTTAACAAGATTTGAGAAAAAACTTGGAAGATCTATACAATTATTTCAATTCAAGGACCGAAAAACTTGCGAGAAAAATCCAGAATTACTTAATAATATCTTAAACGGATTCCCTTTACAAGGGAGTTGGTAAAACTGGATTGGAGAAGTTGCTTAAAAGAAAAAATTGTTAAAAAAGTAAATGAAGACAGAAATAGAATACTAGCCCTAAAAAGAATTTCACAAAAAAAGTTTGAAGGTGCAAATATATTACCAAAACAACATTATTATTCTAAAATCACCCTTTTATATGATGCAATAAGAACAAACTTAGAATGTCTTGCATTAGAAAATGGATACAAAATTTATAATCACCAATGTTATGTTCCATTTTTAAAAGAAGTACTGCAAAAATCCGACCTTGCAGATATGTTTAATAAGCTAAGGCTTATCAGAAATGGGATAAATTATCAAGGTACAGAGATTGATTTACAGGAAAGTAAATATGTAATAAAAGACCTTAAAACACTTTGTGAAAAATTACAAAATCTTCGTACCAAAAGTAAGAAACCTGCAAATACAATAAAAAATATTAAGAAAAAACTTTGCAAATGAATCACAACTCCACATGATATGGATCTTGGGTTTATGCTTAAGCTGTTAAAAGAAACTGATCAAATAAATTCTGTGAAAATAATAGGACTTCCAATTAATGGAAAAATCTTTGAAACAAAGGTACAAATAGAAGAGTTAATTTCTGAAAATTTCTAATGAAAAACTAATATTCTCCTAATCCTAATTTTATTTTAGTCAGCATATCCTGTTCGGGTGCAGCGTATAAAACATGTTCACCTGCTTGAAACTCGAAGTTTGAAACCAGTAATCCAGGGAAAATCATAAATGGATCTGCCTTAATTGATCCTTGGTTTTTAAGTAAACCATTATCATCTAATTCAAACTCAATAGTTCCCCAACCATAAGCTTCAGGTATATTTATTCTTTCTTCATTAAGAACTAAATAAACCTCTTCTGGAAGACCTTCACTAAGCCTTTCAAACAATTCTTTCTCATCAATCTCATCAATATTAAATCTATCCAAATGCTCATAAAGAGGACTATCAAAATCTAACTCACCTACTAAATTATAATTAGCAAATTTAGGCATAACTTATTTGCAAAGATTTGTAATATATAAACTTTACTATTTTAACTACTCAAAAGTGGTCTTTCTTACAGTTTGGTTTTTTTTGTTAATACTAAAAATTTCTGCAATTTTTTCTTAAGGAAAACTTTATAAATCTCCAAGAAAAATCAAGCTTAGATGAAATTATTAAAAAAAGAGGCTTTACCAGAGTTTTTTAGCAAGCTCACAAAAAAATATGAAATCATTGCTCCTGTTAAAGTAAAGAGCATTCACAGATATGAAATTGTTGATTCTTTTGATCAAATAGATCTTGACTTTATCAATACAGCATATCCTGCAAAAACATTTTTCTTGCCTAACTATGAAAAATTGTTCTCATACAAAAATAACAAAATAAAAGCACCTTTAACAGACACAAAAAGAATCATATTTGGAATCAGACCATGTGATGTAAATGCTCTTTTGACAATGGATAGAATATTTGTTGAAGATTATGTTGATCCATACTATCAAAAAAGAAGAGAAAATACAATATTAATTGTATTAAACTGTCTAAAAACAGGTGATGATTGTTTCTGTGGCTCATTTAAAACCAACGAACTAAAAGAAGGTTTTGACTTATTATTAACAGAAACAGATCAAGGATATGTAATAAAAACAGGAAGTGAAACTGGAATAAACCTTGTAAAAAACCTTCCAAACACTTCACTTGATCCTAAGCCAAATTTAGAATTTAAAAAATCAGGAAATCCCAAAGACATAATCAACTTAAAAAACAACTTTGAAAATGAAATCTGGGAAAAGGAAGCAAAAAATTGTCTATCCTGTGGAGCATGTACAATAACATGTCCAACCTGTGGATGTTTTTTTGTAGAAGATGTTCCAGAACTTGATTCAAATTGTGGTGAACGTTGCAGACATTGGGCATCATGCCAATTAAAAAACTTTACAAAAGTAGCAGGCAATCATGTATTTAGAGAAGCAAGAGCTTCTAGATTAAAACACAGAATATACCATCAACTAGTATATTATAGAGAAAAATTTAACAAACAAATGTGTGTTGGATGTGGCCGATGCACAACAAACTGTCCAACTGGAATTGACATGTGTAAAATAATAGAGAACTTAAGATGAATGAATATATCCCAGAATTTTACAAAATAATAGAAAAAACCCAACAAAGCCCAGACACTTGGCTATTAAAAGTAAAGGCAGATCTTCCTCATGAACCGGGTCAATTTTTCCAAGCATCTGTATTAAACATGGGTGAAGCACCAATTTCTGTTTGTTCATATCAAAAAGGAGTAATAGATCTAAACATACGAGATGTTGGAAGTGTAACACATGCTATGTGCAACATGAAAGTTGGAGACAAGGTTGGAATCAGGGGACCATATGGGACAGGCTATCCAATGGAGTCTATGAAAAACAATGAAATAATAATAATTGCTGGAGGCTCTGGTTTTAGTCCGGTAAGAGGAGTAGTAGAATATATTGAACAAAATCCCAAAGACTACAAAGGAATCACAATGTTCCTTGGATTTAGATGCCCATCTGAGGTTTTATTCAAGGATGATATTGAAAAATGGAGCAATAAATACAAAGTCAATTTAACTGTTGATAAATGCGAGCCAGAAGACAAATGGGAAAAAAATGTTGGACTTGTAACAAAAATCCTAGAAGAATCTGGAATGGATAATAAGGAGAAAATAGTTGTAACTTGCGGTCCGCCAATCATGATCAAGTTTGTAATTCAAACACTAAAAAAATTGGGCTTTAATGACGATCAAATATATGTCTCATTAGAAAGAATGATGAGCTGCGGAATACAAAAGTGTGGCAACTGTCTTGTTAAAAGCAAATACGTTTGTAAAGACGGCCCAGTATTCAATTACAAAGAAGGAAAAGATTTAGTAGATTAAAAATTTCATATGTGAAATCCAGCCAACCACGGCAGCTGTCGGCCAAAGCCTTGCTTTGTCCTCGTTCGACATTCGCCTCACCAGCGCCATGCCTGGATTTTAAGCAATGATGTTGGCCGGGCGAGGCATATGCCGAGTAGGGCTCGTGTTACGAGACCGTCCGTGCCTGTATCATCATCGCCGACCAATAAAAAACAATAAAATGAACAAAAAACCAAGACTAGGAGTATTTTCGGTAACAGGCTGCTTTGGCTGTCAGCTAAGTTTAGCTTTTGTAGAAGATATTCTCTTAGAACTCCTCGGTAAATTTGAAATTGTTGCATTCCCAATGTTAAAAGAAAACAACAGCTATGAAAATCTGGACATTGCATTTATTGAAGGAAATGCTTGCAGACAAGAGGAAGTTGAAGAATTAAAAAAAATAAGAGAAAACTCAAAAATTGTGATAGCACTTGGTGCATGTGCAAACACCGGATCAGTTCAAGCAATAAAAGAAGTATGCAACAAAGAAAAAGTAATGAAAGCTGTATACAATAATAAAGAAAATTACTCAAAATACAACTCAATTGAAATTGCAGGAATCGACAAACACATTAAAGTTGACTTTCACATATATGGGTGTCCGCCAGACAAACATGACCTTGTTCAATTCATAAAAGAAGTGTTAGTTGGTAAAACAAATCCAAAGCAAGTTGATTGGAATGTTTGTGTTGAATGCAGAGCAAAAGGAAATGTTTGTTTACTTCAAGAAGGAGAATTTTGCATTGGAGCTGCAACCCATGGAGGATGTCAAGCACTATGTCCATCAAATGGCCATCATTGTTTTGGTTGCCATGGTTTTTGGGACGATGCTAATATTGATGCATTAATTGAATTATTCAAAGAATATGGATTTGAAAAAGAACTAAAAAACATATTTGCAAAATTTGATCCAACATCAGAACATGCAAAAAAGGTGCTCAAATGAGAACAGTAAAGCTAGATCACATAACAAAAATTGAAGGACATGCCAAACTGCACATAAAAGCAGAAGATAATAAGATAACTCACCTGGAACTAGGTGCGTTTGAAGGAGCAAGATATTTTGAAGGCCTGATTGTTGGAAGAAAACACTACGACATCCCAATAATAACATCTAGAATCTGTGGAATCTGCAGTTGTATTCATGTAACAGCATCTGTTCAAGCAGTAGAAGCTGCATTTGGAATCAAGGCAAGCGAGCAAACAAACAAACTAAGAGAATTAATGGTGATAGGAGAAAGAATCCGAAGTCATGCCTCGCATCTATATTTATTTGCACTTCCAGATTATCTTGGATTTGAATCCTCAATAGCAATGGCATCAAAACACAAAAAAGAAGTTGGCCAAGCTCTTGAACTAATAAAACTTGGAAACAACATTGTAACTGCAGTCGGTGGCAGAGAAATGCACCCTATCTCAACAGTTCCAGGCGGCTTCACTTCATTACCAAAACAAGATGAACTCCGAGAATTATTATCTCGATTAAAACAACAAAAACAACAAGCCATTAGTACTATTGAGTTATTTGCAAGTTTAAATTATCCTGAATTTGAAAACAAAACACAATACCTTGCTTTGGATGACAATGGATACTCAACAATATCTGGAAATATTGTAAGCTCAGATCAACAAATAAACTCAGATGATTATCTAAAACACATAAGCGAAGAAATCAAAGAATACTCAACAGCAAAATTCTCAACAGTAAATAATAAACCTTTCTTTGTTGGATCACTATCAAGACTAAACAACCATGCAGACTCAGTGAGCAAAGACACTCAAAAATTCATAAAGAAATTCAAGTTAAAATTCCCAATCTATAATCCATTCATCAATAATCTATGCCAAGCACTTGAAATGGTGCATCACTTTGATGAAGCAATTAATCTTATTGAAAACCTTAGCATAAAACAAGAAGTACCTGTAAAAGTTGAAGATAAAACTGGCAGAGGAGTATCAGCAGTTGAAGCACCAAGAGGATTATTATTTCATGACTATGAATTCAAAAACGGAAAACTAATCAAGGCAAACATAATAACACCAACAGCTCAAAACCTAAACAACCTTGAATCTGACTTAAGAGCATATGTTCCTTCACTACTAAAGCTTTCAGAAAAACAATTAAAACTAGAAATAGAAAAACTAATCAGAGCATATGATCCTTGTTTTAGTTGTAGTGCTCATTTCTTACAGTTAAAATTAGAAAGATAAAAAAAAGATCTATTCCTAATATTCTGGTACAGGATGTGATCTTACTAGTTCACATTTGATGAATTTTGTTAGGTCATAATGTTTTATATCTGTTAGACCTGGAACAACACTTGAAAGACTATCTACTGGTGTTCCATCGCTGTAAACCTGTTGAGTTAAAAGGATTTCCGTATCTCTTACTTTTGCTACATATCCTACAACTTGAACTCCTTTACCAAATAGCTCAATCCTTTGACCTTCAACACCTTGCCCTAATGACTCTTCTGTTATACTTCCTACATGAGTAACTGAAGGTTCATCTGTTAGAAAAGTTCCTTTTATTTCAAAGTCTTGGTATGCTAATAGATCATACACTACCCAATCACTTAAGTTTGGAGCTGCATGTGACTTAAGGTCTACAGGTGTCCCATCACTAAAAATATGCTGTGATAATGCGATCCGCTTTGCGTCAAGAATTGCGACGTATCCAACAGTTTGTACACCGTCACCAAACATTTCTATTCTATAGCCCTCAATATCTTGCCCTAAATTGTCTTTTGTTAGCACACCTACCAAACTAGCAGGTGGTTCGTCCAGTTTAAAATCATCTATATTCATAGTTAATGGAAATCAAATTGCGTATTTAAATATTGTGACTATTTAAAAGTGGCGAAAGATTTATAAATTGAGAATCTTCCCCACATAATATGGCAATTCACTTTCAAGATCCAAAGCCTGGTTTATTAAGAACTACTTTTGGAATAAAGGGAACCGAAAACTTGCATGCAACAATAATTCAATCAATGGAATTAGATAATATTACATCAATTTTACCTTTAAGAGATGAGCTTGAAGCAACACTAAAATCAATAAATGTTTACAGAGATCAAGTTGTTCTTATAAGTAATGATATTTCTATTTTCTATACTCCTTTTACACCACTGGGAATGACTTCTTGCGCCATTTATGTACCACATTCTGATGATATTCCATCTATCGGGCAAGTTGACACAAGATACGATGATGAATATACTCGTACAATTTTACCAAATATGATTGAACAAGTGGTTATAAAAGGTTTTTTGAAAAAACTCGAACTAATGAGTGAAGCAGTCATAATTGATGAAGAACACCAACAAGTCTCGGTTGGAGGTCAAATCTATCTACCCGCAGATTATGGATTACCAAGATTTGGTTTGGGCTAATTAATTGTATTTGATTCTACTTATAACTAACAAATTCTCTTTTTCTCTTTCTACCAAATAAACTTGGCCAGTCTATGTCTATGGTATCTCAATTACCAAGGTAGAATCTTTCACACCCCACGGTTCATCTGTGGTTACGTTCAAGTACAAGTCAATATCAGCTTCGTCATTAGCTTCTGTGTTATTCAACTCATACAGCAAGCTGACATTGTAACTTGTCATGTTAGTCCATGTGATTTGTGATAATGATCTGTTAAAGGATCCAGCTTCTGTCCTGTCATCTACTTTGAACATGAAGTGTGATGTATTCAGTAGAGCATCTGGATGTGTGAACAAGGTATCGTTCGCATATATTGTCAAGTTCACTGGGATGTTACCAATGTTTCTTACTCTTAGAGGCACTGGGTTATCATCTACAGTTGAGTTAGTTCTTGTCCAATTCAGGACTGATGCGTTGACTGAGTCACAGAATGCTCCACATGAGAACATCTCGCCGAAGTCAGTTACGTTCACAACCATCTCAATTGCCTGGTAACTTTCAATTGTAAAGTTCCAGATTGAGCTGTTCACTCTGTACGTGCCATCATATACTTCAACTCTCCAGAAGTACATCATATCTACTTTCAACTCAGTTGAACTTGTAATATTCTCAGCTACTGTGATGTTTGTATATACTGGACTTGTTAGATCAGATGAGTTACTGACCCAGATTGTGAACTCAAGTGGATCATTATCTGCATCTTCTCCGCTCCAGGTGAACTCTGTGAATTGCTCATGTATACTATCGTTTCCGTTAGTTGGAGTGAGTAATGTTATTGTAGGCTTACTATCAGTCTCTGCTCCACTCCAGAATCCTAAGGAGGTCTGGTAATTACTACTCTCACTATCTCCAACTAATACTTGTGATATAGAGGCGTCCGTGCTATAGGTTGCAGAGCTAATTGGGACTCCTCCGCTTGATATTAGCGTTAGCTTGGAATCATAATTACTTCCAAGCGTGATGAATGGTTGGGATAGACCAACCATTAAAACCATCATCAAGAGGATTATAGGTAAGACTACTAGCTTTTTGTCTACCTTAAACCTTTTCTCCGTCCGTGGCTTAGGTGGTCTAATCATTCTTTTTCATATTCTTCTTTCTAGCTCGATCGTAAACAGTCCAAACAGTCTTGGAGCTCCTGCCTAGAAGCTCAGCTATCTCAGAATTCTTGAGGCCGCAGTCATCACGAAGATAAACTACAACAACCTCAAGAATTGACAAAGAGCGGTCACGCAAAACAGAAATCGGAATTTGGACTAGTGGAACATCAGTGGGCGGCGAGAAAATATCATCACCAAGTTTTTTAGCCGCCCTGTTGTAAAGAGTCCAGATGTTTCTCTGGTCACGATTTAGCTGTTTTGCGATTTCCGCATAAGTCAATTTGTGGATCTCTTTTAGATAAACCACAACTGACTCAAGAAACGACAAACGTCGCTCCAAAAAAATAGAGCTTGGGAGAAGTATTTCTACAGAAAAGTCACTGTCCCTACTAGAATTTGCTCTATTCATCAAAAACTGGCCAGTTTTTTTCTTACAATGTGTGTAATACTTTAAAAAGTTTGTGTAGAAAATGAAAAAAGGTCAAAACCAAAAGTTTTATATACAATTAGTACTGGAATAAGACTGAAAAAGTAGATTTACTGAAATAAAAGAGGGCTAAATTAGTACTAATTTCCAAAAATGGTTAGAGTAGTTGAGAATTATGGCCAATACAAGATCACTATTCCAAAGGATCTAGCAGAAGATAAAGGCTGGAAATCAGGCACAGTTCTAAGATTTGTTGAAGATATGCAAGGCAGAGTTTTTATCAAAGTAGTTAGAAAATCAAAAAATGAAAAAACCAAAAAATAGATACAAAGTAAAAAATCCAGAAAAGTACTTTTATCTAAAGAACGGTAGAGTAATCAAGAGTCTTGAAGAACTCCCTTATGCAATCAGAGTTATCAACCAATCAGAATTCTCAGAACATGTAAATGAAAAGAAAAATGACTTTGCAAACTGGGTCAAACATGTATTTGGAAAAGAAGCACTAGCAAAATCTCTAAATAACAAAACCTCAAAAGAAGAATTTACACGAGAAATAGACAATTACCTAAACAAAGATAGAACTCATTCATTCTCAAGTGCAATCATCGCAACAGCAATAATCTTTATGATCCTAATTGCAGGACTATTTGTATTAAAACCAACTATCACAGGATTTGTAGTGCAAGAAGAACTAACAAAGTACACCAATGAATTAAACCTGCAGATTAATGAAAGTGGAGCTTTCCAACTCGACATGCCAGTCCAAGGAGAATTAACATCATTTACAATAACTGGACAATTAATAGGAAATGGAACTGCAAGTGTATACTTTGAGGACAAATTAGTGTACAACTCAAAGAAAAATCTGATTAACTCAATAACAGGATTAATAGCTGGCAATGAAAAACAAGTAAAACTAAAAAACAAAACAAAACAAAAGCAAGACAACAATACCAATCAAAGCATCAATAACTCAAACAACTCAGAAGAGCAGCCAAAAGAAACACAAAAACAAGAAACTGATGAAGTGATTACTACAGAATTCTCAGATATATGTCAGGAAACCTGTTCACTAAATATAAACAAGACCTCCTATACAATCTCATATAATATTGAAAACGTCAAGCTGTTAATTAAAAACATCTCTTACACCCTTAGAACTAAAGAGGAGGTTGACAATGAACCTCCTCTTTTTGTTCTTACAGATGAATTAGTGGCGAAAGGAGAACAAACATATGATCTTAATCAATTCTTTGACGATCCTGATAAAGACTCTTTAGTATTTGTCACACTAGATACTGAAAACTTGACACTTGATGTAAATAACAATATCTTAACAGTTTCTCCAGATCAAGGGTTTGAAGGAAAAAGAGAAATAACTGTTTTTGCAAGTGATTCATATAGCACAGTCAAAGACAAAATTCAAATTGTAGTTGTAAATGAAAGTTTTCAGGTTGGGGAAATTGTTGTTGAAATTCCAAAAGAAGAACCAAAAGAACAACAACAAGAAAACACAACCCAAAAACAAAACACAACTGTAGAAGCAAACCAAACAATTGAGCAAAACACAACAGAAATCATATTTCAAAATGAAACAGTAAACTTGACTACTCAAACAAATCTAACTGATATTAATTTAACTCTACTTAATGCTAGTGAACTAAACATCACAGATCAAGATCTAGAAGAAGAGCTTGCAAACCTAACACAGATGCAGGCTGAGGTGGGAAAACCTGTTAAATGGGTAAAAGAGGTAAGTGCAATTAATCTTGGACCTTCACCTAAGCCTGTCATCTTTTCTTTAGACATTCCACTTGAATCAACAAATATTGTAATTAAAGAAAAAAGAAGCGGGAACACTGTATCAAAAGAACTTAAAGTCAAAGAAATAAAAGATAAAAAAGAGAAAAAAGCAAAACGAATATCATTCCAGCACACACTAGAACCTGAATATATTGCTGAATTTGAAATAGAATTTGAAACAGAATCTCCAAAACTAGAAGAAAAACAAGCAGTAACAGACATCAGATATACAAAAGAAATTGTAATCAAATCAAATGCCTCTGTACACTACAAAAATGTGATGGCTTTTACAGATATTGCAGAAGCACCACAAAACATGATTAAATTATATCATGTGGTGAATGGAACTCGAACAGAAGTACAAATTGATGTTTACAATGACACTAATGAAAACGGAAGAATTGATAGAATACATTGGACAGTACCAATGCTAAGCGAGCAAAGTTATGAAGTAAGCATTGACATACTGAACCTGCAAAGCAACCCACAAGTTGGCAGCTATTGGACAACAAACTTTGTCACAGTTGGACAGGCAGATCTAACAATTAATGGTTCATCAGGCACAATATATGGCACAGATCTTGAATTTGTAGAATTAAAATGTGGAGACACTGTTGTTAATACAAACTATGATGGAAACAAAGTCCAAGTCTCAAACTATCAATGTGATGAAACATCCCACCACAAAGTAAGAGTAATCACATCTGGAAAACACACTCAAAAATTCATGTTTGGTGGAGCAGTAGGATATGCAAATAACTTTGCAAGCGAATTACCAAGCACACTTAATATTCAGGGTAAATTAACAAACTCAACAGGCGGACTAGTAAATGCATCAGCTGATTTTGTATTTAGAATATATAATGTGAGCTCTGGAGGAACAGCGCTTTGGACTGAGGCTCAGACTTTAACAGTTGATACTGGAATTTATGACGCAATCCTAGGCTCTGTAACTGCTATCACACTAGAATTTGATGTACCGTATTATCTTGGTGTTGAAGTAAACAGTGATGGAGAAATGAGTCCAAGGTTAAACTTGACAAGCGCCCCATATGCAAGAAGAGCACACAAAGCAGAAATGGCACTATTAGTTGAAAACAATGTTGTTGGAAGTGATCAATTAAATGATACTGAATGTAGTGATGGTGAAGTTTATAAAAAATCAGGAGGTACTTGGGTTTGTGCTCTTGACTCTGGCCTAGGAACTGAATCAGACACTCTTGAAACTGTTGCTAATAGAAGTTCAGTAACCACGCATGGCTTAACAATAGATAGTGATGGAAACAATCTAACAAATATTTCAAGCACATTCTATGTTGATGGTAACCAAAGTAAAGTTGGTATACTAACAGCAAGCCCTTCATCTGAATTTCAGGTTATAGGTACTGGAAACTTCTCAACAGATGTTATAGTAGCAGGCCAGAGTGTATGCCAAGAAGATGGAACCAATTGTCCAGCAGGAGCAGGGTCTGTTAGTCCATGGACAAATGACTCAAGCAACATCTATCCATTATATAGTAACCTAAATGTCTCAATGGACAACAATCTATTTTTCATGCATCCTGTATTAAATAGAATTGGTCTGAACACATACTTTCCAACTGTACTATTAGATATTAATGGTAGTATGAATGTAACCTCATTAACTGGGATGGTCTCAACTCCGACTTTGTGTTTAAATGGGAGTTGTAGAGCCACTTGGCCCTCAGGTACAATCACAGGATCAGGAGCAATAGATACAATCACCTTTTGGACTGGAACAACTTCAATAAGTTCAAACACAAACCTAACCTGGAACAACAGCCTCAGCAGATTAGGAATTAAAACCACATCTCCCTCACATGAACTAGCAGTTGTTGGCACAGCCAATATAACCGGAGATGTTATAGTTGCAGGCCAGAGTGTCTGTCAAGAAGATGGAACCAACTGTCCAGCAGGAGCAACCTCAGTAAGCCCATGGATTAATGACTCAAGTGACATATACCCATCAAGTAGTCTGAACATAACAGTAGACACAAACCTAATGTTTATCCACCCAGGTATTGATAGAATTGGAATTGGCACAATGTATCCTTCAACAAAATTAGATGTCAATGGTTCAATTAACATAAGTGATGCAAGTGCAAGTATGTACACTCCCGAGCTTTGCTTGAATGGTAGCTGTAGAGGAGATTGGCCAGCCGGAACAATCACTGGATCAGGAGCAATAAATACAATAACCTTCTGGACATCAGCAACTACAATTAGCTCTAATACAAACTTAACCTGGAACAATACAATTAGTAGGTTAGGAATAAAAACCATGTCTCCTTCTCATGAATTAGCAATAGTTGGAACAGCCAATGTAACAGGAGATGTTATTGTTGCAGGTCAGAGTGTCTGTCAGGAAGACGGAACCAACTGTCCAGAAGGAGCAACATCAGTAAGTCCCTGGACTAATGACTCAAGTGACATATATCCCTCAAGTAGTTTGAACATAACAGTTGACACAAATCTAATGTTCATACACCCAGGCATTGACAGAATAGGAATTGGGACGGTAAATCCAGCAACAAAACTAGATGTGTTTGGAGATATAAATGTAAGCAGTGCTATATCTGGAGTTTACACACCTCAATTATGTTTAAATGGCAGCTGTAGATCCACTTGGCCAGCTGGTACAATCACAGGAGCAGGAGCAGCAGATGCAGTAACATTTTGGACAAGTGATAGTTCAATCAGTTCAGATTATAATCTAACTTGGAACAACACTCAAAAAAGATTAGGAATAGGAACAAGTTCGCCAGCAGCACCAGTACATATAACAGGAATGGCATCAGGATATGATGCAAGTCCATCACTAATAATAGACACACTCTCAAACACAGTTGCAGATCTATTATATAATGCTCAAAATGTTCAAAAATGGATAATCTCTATGAGAGATGCAGCAGCAGACAATGATCTAAGATTCTACAGATACAATGGGTCATGGCAACCTGTTTTAGTCTTAAACAGAACAAAAGGCTATGTTGGAATCGGAACCATTACTCCAAAAGCTTTAATGGACATAGGTGGAGGAGTAGCAAACTTTATTGATGGAGCTAATGACTTACTTGTAAGAAACGATGTTGAAATAGATGGCAACCTTTATGTTGGTGGTAACATAAGTGGAAGCCTTGGTGCAACAGATATTCAAGACATCTGGGTGAATGAATCAGGTGATACAATGAATGGTTCACTAACATTTAACAATGTAGCAAAAGACATTGAAACCCCAGCATCTCAGAACTTTGTAATATTCCCTGGAGCAAATGTTGGAATTGGAACAACCGGACCTTCAGTAAAACTAGATGTTAATGGATCAATAAATGTAAGTGACAGTACAGGTTCTTTACATACTACACAAGTATGTTTGAATGGCAGCTGTAGAGGAGATTGGCCAGCCGGAACCATTACTGGATCAGGACTTGCAAACAGAACTGCATTTTGGCTATCAGCAACAGAATTAAGTTATGATGGAAACTTTACTTGGGACACAACAGCAAAAAGATTAGGAATAGGAACAGACTCACCATCACATGAATTATCAGTAATTGGAACAGCCAATGTATCAACAGATGTAATCGTTGCAGGTCAGAGTGTATGTCAAGAAGATGGAACAAATTGTCCGGAAGGAGCAACCTCAGTAAGCCCATGGACAAATGACTCAAGTAATATTTATCCAGTTGGAGATCACAATGTAACAGTTGACACTAATCTATTATTTGTCCACCCTGGAATAGATAGGATTGGAATCAATACAATCTACCCTACAACAGAACTTGAAATAAATGGATCATTAAATGTGACAGGATCCACAAGTTCAGTCTTTGCAACACAATTATGCCTGAATGGAACTTGTAGAGGAGACTGGCCAGCAGGAACAATCACAGGCTCAGGATCAATAGACACAGTAACATTTTGGACAAGTGAAACATCGATAGGATCTGATTCAAACTTCATATGGAATAATACAGACAAAAGACTCGGAATCGGAATGGGTTCTCCATCTCATGAACTAGCAGTTTTAGGTTCAGCAAATGTAACTTCAGATGTAATAGTTGGACGAAACTTATCTGTAAATGGTACAGGTACTTTTAATGAAGAAGTAAAAGTTGCAGGACAAAGTGTATGTAGAGCAGATGGAACAAACTGTCCAGCAGGAGCAACCTCAGTAAGTCCTTGGGTTAATGATTCTAGTGATATCTACCCAACAAGCATATGGAATGTTACAATAAATAACACACTGTTCTTTGCAAACCAAGTATTATATAGAATAGGAATTGGGACAGCTGGACCAAACGCACTATTTGATATTGGTGGAGGAGTAGTAAGTTTCATTGATGGAGTTGATGATTTATTAGTAAAGGGAGATGCAGAAATTGATGGAAGTCTATGGGCTGAAAACAACATCTCTGCAAATATTGTATCTGGAAACACAATCATAGGTAACATTAGTGCAGGTTATGTAGAAGATATTTGGGTAAACACTTCAGGAGACAACATGACAGGGAGTCTTCAGTTTACAAAAGTAACAGAAGACATCAAAACAAATGCTTCAGAACATCTTGCCTTAATGCCTGGAGGCAATGTTGGAATAAAAACAACAAATCCTTCACACGACTTCACAGTATTAGGAGATGCAAATATTAGTTCAGATTTAATAGTCGGAGGCGTGGGTAATTTCACAACAGATGTACAAGTTGCTGGAGAAAGCGTATGTCAAGAAGATGGAACAAACTGTCCAGCAGGAGCAACCTCAGTAAGTCCTTGGGTTAATGATTCTAGTGATATCTACCCAACAAGCATATGGAATGTTACAATAAATAACACACTGTTCTTTGCAAACCAAGTATTATATAGAATAGGAATTGGGACAGCTGGACCAAACGCACTATTTGATATTGGTGGAGGAGTAGTAAGTTTCATTGATGGAGTTGATGATTTATTAGTAAAGGGAGATGCAGAAATTGATGGAAGTCTATGGGCTGAAAACAACATCTCTGCAAATATTGTATCTGGAAACACAATCATAGGTAACATTAGTGCAGGTTATGTAGAAGATATTTGGGTAAACACTTCAGGAGACAACATGACAGGGAGTCTTCAGTTTACAAAAGTAACAGAAGACATCAAAACAAATGCTTCAGAACATCTTGCCTTAATGCCTGGAGGAAATGTCGGAATAAAAACAACAGATCCTTCTCATGATCTTACTGTACTAGGAGATTCAAATGTTAGTTCTAACCTTTATGTTGGAGGAGATGCAATAGTTGAGGGTGTTGGTAACTTCACCACAGATGTTCAGGTTAGTGGTCAAAGTGTATGTCAGGAAGATGGCACCAATTGTCCAGAAGGCGCAACCTCAGTAAGTCCCTGGACCAATGACTCGAGTAAAATATATCCATCAAGCAGCTTGAATGTGACTGTTGACACTAACTTGCTATTTATACATCCCGCCATTGACAGAATAGGTATTAATACAATCTACCCTACGACAAAGCTTGATGTAAATGGTTCAATAAATATAAGTGATGCTAGTGCCAGTATGTACACTCCACAACTTTGTTTGAACGGAACATGTAGGGGAGACTGGCCACAAGGAACTTTGACTGGAGCAGGAGCAGCAGATACAATAACTTTTTGGACTGGAGAAAGTACAGTCAGCTATGATTATAACTTGACTTGGAATAACACTCAAAAAAGATTGGGGATCGGAACTTCAGAGCCAAGCCATGAATTGGCTGTTGTTGGCTCGGCAAACATAACTTCAGATATAGTTGTGGGAGAAAACCTGACAGTTTCAAATACAGGTACATTCACTCAAGACGTAATAATTGCTGGCCAAAGTGCATGTAGAGAAGATGGCACAAACTGTCCAGAGGGAGCTTCTTCAGTAAGTCCATGGATCAATGACACCACAAAAGTTTATCCAAGAGACATATGGAATATTACAATAAACAACACCCTATTTTTTGCAAACCAGTTCCTTGATAGGATAGGAATTGGAACTGCAGGTCCTAATGCATTATTTGATGTGGGCGGGGCAACTTTAAGTTATGTGGATGGTGTAGATGATTTGATAGTAAAAGATGATGTTGAATTAAATGGTGCCCTTTATGTTGGTGGGGCAAATGAAAGTGTGATTGGCAGTGGTGGTCTGTCTCTTGAAGGAAATCTTACAATGAATGATCAGAACATATTTGATGCTGGAACAGTGCAGGCAAACATTCTCACTGATCCTGATGATGCAGTATTAACAGTTGATGATGACCTTGCACTAACTTCTGGAGACCAGATCACCTTCCCTAGTGAAGACACAGATAAAATATACTGGAGCGGAACTGATTATGGGACAGGAATTGAAGCAAACACACTAACATCTTGGGCAGTTGCGCAGTTCCGATGGAGAATAGGTGGAACAACTGCAGGAACAGGTAATGAAACAATGACCTTAGATAGCGCTGGAGATCTAAGTGTTGACGGTGCACTCAGTGTTGGAGATACTACTCCTGATGGAAATAATTATCATACCTTTGGAACAGGAGATGCAGATGAAGTTGAAATTAATGGAACAAGTGATGTGTACATATCTGGAGATCTTGAAATAGATGGCATATTTTATGGTCTCATTGAAGCCTCAAATGTTGTAGATATCTGGGTAAATGAAACAGGAGACACCATGAGTGGAAACCTGAATATGTCTGATACAAATATCACAGATATTAACATAATAATTGTTGATACAATTACTGACAAAGACTCCTCAATCACAATAGATGATGATCTAGCGCTCACATCACAAGATCAAATTTCATTTGTAAGTGAAGTAGCAGACAAAATACTTTGGAGTGGAAACACATATGGAACCGGAGTTGAAGCAAACACACTCACTTCATGGTCAGCAAACCAATTTAGATGGAGAACCGGTGGAACAAATGTTTCAACTGGAACAGAAATAATGAAAGTGGATAGGGGAGGTAATCTAAGCATAGATGGCCTACTCTCTGTTGGAGACACCTCACCAGACGGAAACGAATACCACACATTTGGAGTAGGAGATGCAGATGAATCAGGAATCAATAGTACTGATGATGTTTATGTAAGTGGAAACTTAGAAATTGATGGAACATTCTATGGGACAGTTGGGGCTGGAAATGTAGAGGACATTTGGGTAAATGCGAGTGGAGATACAATGACTGGCAACCTAACAATGGCTGACAGCCACATATTTGATGCAAACATAATCGAGGCAAACACACTAAGAGATCCTGAAGATGAAGCAATAACAATTGCAGACAACTTATCCATGGGTTCAACAAACAGCATAGTATTTGCAAGCGAAAATGGAAACAAGATCTTTTGGAGCGGAACTGGTTATGGAACAGGTGTAGAAGCAAGTGCTTTAACAATGTGGTCTTCCTCAATATTTAGATGGAGAGCAGGAGGTGGAACCGCATCGTCAGGAACCGAAACAATGCTTTTAGAAAGTGATGGAGCCCTGAGCATTGATGGTCCACTCTCTGCAGGAGACAGCTCTCCAGATAGTAATGATTACCACACATTTGGAGTAGGAGATGCAGATGAATCAGGAATCAATAGTACTGATGATGTTTATGTAAGTGGAGATTTGGAAGTTGACGGTAACTTCTATGGTGTGATTGACTCTGGAAGTGTAGTTGATATCTGGGTAAATGCTAGTGGTGATACAATGACTGGAGACTTAAACATGTCTAATAACCAGATCAATAACGCAAGTGTTGTTGAAACAGACATTCTATTGGTGTCAAGAATTGAAGATTCTGATAGTTCTGTAACAATGAATGACACCTTGCTATTTACAACAGATAATCAATTGGAATTTGCATCACAAAATGCTGATAAAATATATTATAATAGTAATACCTTTGGTCTTGGCACTGAAGCAGATGCCTTAACAACATGGGCTGCGAATGGATTTAGATGGAGATTTGGTGGAACGTCTGCTAGCTCTGGAACAGAAATAATGACTCTGGATAGATCAGGTAATTTCTCTATAGATGGTGCAATATCTGTTGGAGACTCCTCACCAGATAGTCATGCTTGGCATGTATTTGGTTCAGGTGAAAAAGAAGAAATAGGAATTACTGGCCTAAATGATGTATATATTTCTGGAAATTTAGAAGTAGATGGAAACATATTTGGAAGTGTTGACAATGGTTCTGTTTCAGACATTTGGGTCAATGAATCCGGCGACACCATGACAGGCAACCTAACCATGGGAGACAATAGTATCCTTGATGCAAATGTCATCCAAACAAACATCATAGAAGATTCTGAGGATGGAGCTGTAACAATAAATGATAATTTAACATTAGCATCAGGAGGTAGAATAAACTTTGCAACAGAAATTGGTGACAAAATCTGGTGGAATGGGAACATATATGGTGCAGGTCTTGAAGCAGACACAATAACACTTTGGTCAGCTAATAGATTTAGATGGAGAGTTGGTGGCACAAATGTTAGCACTGGAACAGAAACAATGGTATTACAAAACACAGGTGCTTTGAGCATTGATGGTGTGTTAAGTGCAGGAGATACAACTCCTGATGGCAATGCTTACCACACATTTGGAACTGGAGATGCAGACGAGGTAGCTATTGTTGATGGAGAAGATGTATTCATAAGTGGAGATCTTGAAATAGATGGAACACTATATGGTTCAATACCTCCAGGAAGTATCCAGGATATTTGGGTCAATGAATCCGGCGACACCATGACAGGTAACCTAACAATGTCAGACACCAACATATTTGATGTAAACACACTTCAAACCAATACAATTGAAGATGGAGAAGATGGCTTCCTAACAATTGATGACAATATCACTTTGACCTCTGGGGACAGAATAAACTATGCAAATGAGGTAGGAGACAAAGTATATTGGAGTGGGTCCACATATGGAACTGGAATTGAAACAGACACCTTATCCTCTTGGTCAGCAATCCATTTCTGATGGAGAATGGGTGGAGTTGCTGTAGATGGTGGTACTGAAACAATGTTGTTAGATAACACTGGAGATCTTAGTATTGATGGTGTGTTAAGTGCAGGAGATTCAAGTCCTGATGGAAACGCTTACCACACATTTGGAATTGGAGATGCAGATGAAAGTGGAATTAATGGAACAGATGATGTTTATGTAAGTGGAGATTTGGAAATTGATGGAACCTTCTTTGGAACAATCGAAGCAACCACGGTTGTAGACATTTGGGTCAATGAATCCGGAGATACTATGACTGGCAACCTGACAATGGCAGACAGCAATATATTTGATGCCAACACCATACAAGCAAACATAATTGAAGATTCAGAAGACAGTAACCTTGTTGTAAATGATGACTTGCAAGTTAGTGGAGAACTGGATGTTGATGGCACAGGAGATAGCACAATAGCTGGCAGACTTGTAATGGCTGGCAACATGTCTATGGCAGATAATAATATTCAAGATGCAAATATAGTGCAGGCAAATACTCTCCTAGACATTGAAGATAATAACTTGGTTATAAGTGACAATCTTGACATCACAGGGGTGCTAAGCGCAGGAGACTCAACCCCAGACGGAAATGCATACCACACATTTGGTACAGGAGATGCAGACGAATCCGGAATTAATGGAAGCGATGATGTTTATGTGTCAGGAGATCTAGAAATAGATGGTACCTTCTACGGTTCATTATCAGCAGATGTTGTAGAAGATGTCTGGGTAAATGAATCCGGAGACACCATGACTGGTGACCTTAACATGGGAAGCAACAGCATATTGGATGTTGCAGGAATTCAGGCAAACACAATAGAAGATAATGATGATGGTACTCTTACAATAAATGATGACTTAGCTCTAACCTCTGGTGATCAAATTAACTTTGTTAGTGAAACAGGAGATAAGATATACTGGAGCGCAAATACTTATGGAACAGGAATAGAAACTAATACTCTGACCTCATGGTCTGCAAACCAGTTCAGGTGGAGAACAGGAGGAACTGCAGTAGGAGGAGGTACTGAAATACTATTATTGGATAATACAGGAGATCTAAGCACAGATGGAGTTATATCAGCAGGAGACTCAACTCCCGATGGAAATGCATATCATACATTTGGAACCGGAGATGCAGATGAAGCTTCTGTTTCAGATGCAGACGATGTATATGTGAGCGGAGATCTAGAGATAGATGGTAATTTCTATGGCCAGATTGGAGCATCAAGTGTAGAAGACATCTGGGTAAACGAGACAGGAGACATAATGACTGGCTCCTTGAATATAACATACACCTCAGATCCCGGACTCAAAGTAGGAGACGGCACAACAGGCTATATTGCAGTTGGAGGCTCAAGCATATATGATGCAGCCGGAGACTTGACTTTAGATTCTGATAGCGGAGAAGTATATGTTGCAGATGAATTGGGAATTGGAACCAATGCACCAGTTAGACAATTAGATGTAAGGGGGGATGGTTACTTCGGTAGAGACAGTGCTCAAACATTGTTAAGGGTTTATCGGGCTGGGGATTGGACAACATCTGGCACAAATATAGGGATTGCATTTGGGGGAAGAGGTGATGGCACACATGATAGTGCTTCTGATTATAGAGCAGGAGTGTTTTCTGAGTATAATGGAGATATGTATCTGAGTGCCCAAACAGCGACAGGTATCTTAACAAACCCAAAACTTTATTCGAAATTATTTATTGAGGGGAGCAATGGGTTCATTGGAATTGGAGACACAACACCAGATGCAAAATTAGATATATTGCACAATGGATCTGGGGCATCCTTCAGAGTTGATGATGATAGTGAAACAGACACCACACCATTCATAATAGAAGCAGACGGTGATGTAGGTATAGGGGAGGATGTGCCAACTGGAAAACTTGAAGTAGAAGGAAACACAGTAATTGATACTCAAACTGGAACATACGGGTTTTATGTGACCAGGTTAGGAGGAACATCTAATCAGTACAATAAAATGTATGTAAATGATGCTTGGGCTTACTTTATCCATGAGCAAGATGAGGATTCAGGAACAAGAGGAGGATTTATATTTAATATGGATGATGATGGTACACAGGATCCTCACTTTTACATTCAAACAAAGTCAGGAAGTACAGTATTAGATGTAAATAAATCAGGAAGTTTACTTGCCGATGGAGTTTTGTCTGTTGGTGATAGTTCCCCAGACGGAAACTCTTATCACACATTTGGTACAGGAGATGCAGACGAAGCAGGAATCTCAGGAGCAGAAGATGTATACATATCAGGAGATTTGGAAATAGACGGAACACTATATGCAACAGTCAGCGCAGATAATGTGGAGGATATTTGGGTGAATGAGTCTGGTGATACTATGACTGGAGCATTAACTATTGCTGTTAGTGCTAATCCAGGTTTAACTGTCAATAATGGAGGAACAGGCTATATCACTCTTGGTGGTTCAAGCATCTATGATGCTGCTGGTGATTTAACACTAGATTCTGATAGTGGGGAAGTTTATATCCCTGATGAGTTGGGGATTGGAACAGCTTCACCTAGTGCTGCATTGGATGTTGAATTAGTAGGCAGCGGAAAAGCATTAGAACTTGTTGGTGAAAATCTTGATGTTGACTTGCATCTTGGCCATGATGGATCTTCATATGGATTCTACTGGAGGTACAAAGGAACAGATAGTGGGAATAACAATGATCTTGAGCTTTGGGCTAATAACCAAGGTGGTGCAGATGTCCAAGTTTACAATGTACACCAAGATGGAAACATGGGAATTATACAAAATGTAGGAGTAGGGGACACAGATCCGGATGCAAAACTTGATGTGCTAAACACGGGTTCAGGAACATCTTTCAGAGTGGATGATTCTGCTGATGGTGACACAACTCCATTCATAATAAATGCAAGCGGGGCAGTAGGTATTGGAACTGCCACTCCTAGCTATAAACTTGATGTTAATGGAAATGCAAGATTCACAGGTGATGCTATATTACAAGGCAATGATGCTGCTTTAACTATTACTGATGGTGGCTCAAATACACATGTTATTGATAATTGCGATACTAATGAGTTATGTATTGAATCACAGACTTATGTGAATATAGATGCTAACAAAAATGGGGATAGAGAGGTTGAAATAAAGGAGGATAAAATAAACTTACTGGATAATGCAGAATCTTATGGTTATCATTATATCAGAGGAGTCTTATCAGCAGGGGACTTAACCCCAGATGGAAATGCCTATCACACATTTGGAACCGGCGATGCAGACGAGGCAGCAATAACAGATTCAGAAGATGTTTACATCTCCGCAGATCTGGAAATAGACGGCACATTCTATGGAACAATTGATCCTGGCAGTATTAATGATATCTGGGTAAATGAGTCAGGAGACACCATGTCTGGAGATTTAAATATGAATGATAATGATATCCAGAATGCACAAAGCCTTTCCTTTAATAATGAAGAGCCATATGGATGGAGCAGTCCAGGAAGCTCAACAGGCCAGATAGCATATGACCTTTCAGGAGGACTTTGGTTCCATCCTGGAGGAAGTGCATGGGGATCTTACACTAGTGGAACTTGGTATAGAATAATGGACACAGGCAACACAAGATGGGGGGATCATATAAGCATAGATACGGGAGGAGACTCAACACCAATAACAATAGATGTGGATGATGACTGGGTCAATGAATCAGGAGATTCAATGTCCGGCGACTTGAATATGTCAGATAATAATATCTATGATGCAAACACAATCCAGGCCAACATATTAGAAGATGGAGAGGATGGAGTCTTAACAATAAATGATGATCTGACAGTTTCAGGAGGAGATATCTCAATAACCTCAGCATCATCAAATGCATTTGAAATGTCTGGCTCAGGAGAAGTTGATATTCATTATACCTCAACTGCAGGAGGAGGTACATGGCAGGTTGGTACTGGTTGGGCAGGTGCAAATTATGGAGCAGACAGTTTCTTTTGGTATAAAGCAGCTGAGAGGATGAACTTAGATGATGATGGAGATCTTAGGATTACAGGAGATGCTACAGTTGTTGGCGGGAATTTGTATATTGGAGATGATGCAGAATGGAGAGATAATGGTGTAAACATAATTTACACTCCAGATTCATTAGATGTGGATGGTTATTCTTACTTTGATGGATTTAGGCTAGATTCAACTGCTAATATCAACAACAGAAATTTAGATAATATTGGCAGACTTGATATGGCAGACAATGGAATTGGAGAAGGTCTGCAATGGGCAGATGGGGCAATAGATTACAGAATTGCGGTTGCATCAGAATCAAAAACAGAAAGCTATGACACATTATGGATAGACAATAATGCTGGCGCAGGAAGATTAAGAATAGATGGATTTGCAAATGGTGTAATAATCAATGATGCGCACTTTTATGTTTCAACAGGAGATGCATATATCCAAGGAGGAAGTGTGTTTATAGGAGATGACACAGAATTAAGAGATAATGGAGCTAACTTAATATATACTCCTGACAGCCTTGATGTAGATGGATATTCTTACTTTGATGGTTTTAGATTAGATTCCACAGCAAATATTAACAATAGAAATCTTGATAATATAGGCAAGTTAGATATGAATGACGTTGGAATAAATGAAGGTTTACAATGGACAGATGGAGCAGTAGATTATAGAATTGCTGTTGCTGATGAATCTAAAGGAGAAATTAATTATGAAACCTTATGGATAGATAATTTTGCAGGTACAGGAAGATTAAGAATAGATGGATTCACAAATGGTGTGTATATTAATGACGCAGATCTCACAATAGGAGGAGGAGATATTGCAACAAATGTGATTCCAAGGATAACTCCAATTTATCTCAGAGGAACTGGATTAAACAACAATGCAAACAAAATACTTGAAATTGGGAGCTCAACCCAGTATAATACAGGTGGTAGGGGCTTAAGGTTAACAGTTATTAGGAAATCAGATCATGTAATATTATCAGATAGTAATTATGATACTTATGGGAGTGCAGCTGCCTCAAACAATCTGGCAACTGCATTGAATGCAATGACAAATGCCCAGATTGGAGTTTTAACTAGTTATGATGCATGGGAAGCTTCTGTTACTGCGAACTTGGACACAGCATTCCAAAGAAAAGGGTTGTATAAAGCAGCTGTTTCCCCAAATAGTGGTTCAAGAAGACCTTATGCTGCCATATTTGAAGGAGCCAGTAGCTCAGAATATAGTGACAAAGCTGTTGAGTGTTTATTAGATGATACAGTTAACCAACCTTATTGTGAAATAAGGGGATGGTTAATTGATGGGTCTTTTACTGCTACTGGAACTACTAAGAATACATTAACAAATACACAAGGCACTTCAGCAGGAGTTGTTGTAAATGAAGCAGGTGCAGTTGGTTTGGGAACGATCAGTCCTTCAGGCGGTGCAGGAGATCTGACAGTTATGGGAGATAATGTTTACTTTGGGACTAGTATACCATATATAACAGGATCAGGAGCATACATTGACTGGAACGCAGACCATGCAACAGTTTCAGGAATGAGATTTTATAACAATGGAGCCTCATTATATGGTTATATATACGGAACAAGCTCATACTTTGGACTATTAAACAATGCAGGAAACTGGGGAATTCGAATACCAAGCGGAACCCAGAATGTACAAGTATTAGAAGACCTTTATGTGGGATATAACAGCGGCTCAGATAATGACTATGTTTACTTTGACCAGAGTAACGAATACCTTGCATATGATGATCCAAGTGCAACAGATATTGGGGGAACTGGAACAGGAAGATTTGAATTAAGTGATGATTTAGAAGTTGAAGGAAATGTCAGGCCATCAGGAGCATTAGCAGACAACTATCATTTGATTGGAGTCACAACTTTGTTTGGGAATGCTGGTCAGAGAGCATTCAGAACAACCTCAACCTCATTTCAACAATTTTCAGAAGTTTATGGTCCTTTCAGTTATTCAATCCCAACATGTCCATCTGGAACAACAGTCCAGTACAAATTATATGTAGAATATGTTGACAGTATGACAACATCTGGAAGCTCAACTTTGAGAATCGACTTTTCTTCAGGAACAGATAGAGACTTTACCTTATCAAGAACATGGGGAGCATCACCTTATTTTAGAAATTACCTCTCCTCATTTTTCACAGAATCAAACACAAACCATGCAACATTACAAATAAGATTAAACAGTCCAACACCACCTAGTGCATATATAGAATTAAGATTAGCACAACTTTGGACTTACTGTACATAAATAAAAAAGACAAAAATGTAGAGATTATTCAAAAGTAGTCACATAAATTATATTAATATGTTAACAAAAAAGAATATATTAAGGGGGAAAAAGAGGTAATTCAAATAAACAAAAATAGTTTATTTTGGAGAATAGTAGTTATCTTTATATTTATAATTAGCTTAGTCTCTTTTGCAAGTGCAGTCCCAATTGTATATTATGATGCTGACAAAGACCAATTTATTACTGATAAAGACTTGATTGTTACCACCCAGAGAATTATCCTGGGAAGTGATGAAAACTTGATATTAGCAAGAGGAAGCGGATATGCCCTTAGAGTAATAACCGAATCAGGCTGGGGGGATCTTGGCTCAATGAACTCAGGCTGGTTCCACCTGCAGACAGACAGGCCAAGGTATTATTTTAACAAAGAGGTAAGGGTGGACACAGGTCTGATCGGAAGCTATAATGAGGATCTACAATTAAGAAGAGCCGGAACTACAAAGTTAAACCTGCAAAGCGGAAAAGCTGATTTTGCTGATGATATTGAGACCAGCTCTGGAGGAGCATATGGTTATGGTGCAATTTGTGGAACATCAGGAACCCAATGCTTAAACTTTAGAAATAATGGGTGGGTATATTTGTCTAATACACAAGGAAGTGTATATGGCGGCCAGGGAGTTGCAATGGGAAATCTATGGTCACAAGGAACTTCCTATTTAATTGGTACAACAAACATAAGAGGACCTATTAGAAATGATGGGGGTTCATATGGTGGTGCTGTGTATATCAATGACCCTTTAACAGTTGTTGGTACTTTTACATTTGGAAGTGCTACAACAGATAGGCTATACAAAGCTTCAGCCTCACCAGGTGGGTCTGATCCAACTCTGATTGGGGCTCAGAGTGAGTGGAGCCAGGGAGAAGTTCCCATTATTTCCTTAGGTTACGAGCAGGGAGTTAATTCAGGAACAGATATGGATACAAAAATCTGGTCTTATAGACGAAATCCTTCTGAGTCTTACAATTACCTAACCATTGGGAGAAATAGACTTTCATCATCTGGAAATTTTTATGTTGAGAAAGATACTCCTATCATTCGGGTAGTTGATACTGGCGAAAGTAATAAGTATATTGAGATGAGATACCAAAGTGGTTGGGGTAGGTTATATAGCTCAAGTAATATATACACAAATCGAATGTTCAGAGCAGATGGTGGATTAAGGGTGGGTAACGATGAGGGATGGTATAGATATTCTGAGGATGTAATTGCTCCTTATTATGATCATATTAATATGAGGGGATATAGAATAGAAGGATTGGGAGATCCTAATAGTGGAGATGATGCAATGGATAGAGACTATGCAGACAGCAGATATCAAAGAAGACAGTCTAATTCTGGTTCAGTTTCTTCTGGTAATTGGTATAGAATTGCATCAAATTCTGGAAACCGGGCTAATGCAGAGTTTACTTTAAGGGATTATATCAGTGGAGGAGGGCATTCCACTCTAACTTTTAGGTTGGGTATCTCTTATAATGACGCTGGAGGAATTAGTTTTACTGTCTTAAATCATAACAGGTATAGTACTGCCACATTCAGATATGTAAGAATATGTGAAAAATCAACTTATGACCCAATGTATGTTGAAGTCTATGTTCAAAGGAGTGGTAGTGTTGATTATTCTATATATGATAATTATCAGAGTTCAGGATGGACACCTGTAGACTGGCAATCAGTAGGTAACTGCCCAAGTGGTTATACATCGCGACAATATGATGTGGACAAGATTTTTGTGGTTGGAGACTACTCCAGAAGGTTTGATATAAGCAGAGGAGGTAATGCTTATTTTTCAAATGATTTAACTGTCGCAGGCGGAGATATATATAATAATAATGGAAATTACCGTTGGTCAGCAGGAGGTAACTGGAATACGTTTTATACTCCTTCAGGATATATCCAGCTTGGACCTGCGAATAGTGGTTGGGCTCATATTTACTCAAATAAAAACTTCTATTTTAATAGGCCCCTATACAGATCTGGAAACCTCGTTTGGGATGCTGGAAATGATGGTTCTGGCTCAGGACTAGATGCTGATCTTCTTGATGGTCAGGATGCTTCTTATTACTCACAAACAGATGGATACTTGCCAGATGATCCTGCAACCAGCAATGTGGATATGAATGGATATAGTATAACAGGACTAAATTTAATCCAAGACACCTGCTCAGAAACCTATAATGACTATTGTGTGCAAGGAGACTGGTCTGTTGGAGGCACTGGTGAAAACCTTGAATTCAGAGAGCCAGAAGATGGAAATAAATTATGGGCATATATCCAGGATGATTGGGGATATAGAACATCTGGTGCTCCAAACATTGGAGTTGGCGGAGTAATCCAATTTGATGGAGATAGTAACAGACAAATTTATGGTGCTTCAAGAAGTGGTAGTGATACAGTTGTTTTGGATGGGAGGTGGGATGAGCTTGAAGTTAAAGGAAGAGTTATTGACTGGACTGGAAGCAACTTGCATATAGGATATCAGAGAAGCCATTCTGGTCATTCTATTTATATGGGAGATGGAGGATTAACCAAAGTTCATATTAGAGGAGGAGCTTACCTTAGAGTAGATAATGATGTTTATGTAGGCTCAAGTTCAGGAGATAATAGTGCTGATTTATGGATAGCAGATAAGATGTATGACTGGGACAACACAGGCTATTATGTTGATCCCGCAAG
>CAYQPU010000015.1:0-36469 GCA_964419615.1 uncultured Methanosarcinales archaeon
AGATGGTCCAATGACTTCCAAATGTTGGGAAGGAATGCCTGGCATGACAGGGTAATGTGGGGTTTAAGAATACTATTGTAATGATGAAGATTATTCTGCAACTAAATTCACTTTTTGTGAAAACGGATGTGAAGATGGTGGTTGTATTAAAAAGGAAGATACAATAGTTTCATGTTATGATTCAGATGGAAAGGATAATTTTGATCAAAGAGGTTATATTCATTTAAGTTATTCTAATGGATCATTTGAAAAAAAATATGACTCTTGTGGTTATTCAAGTGGAGGAAGTGTTTTTGGTGCAAATGATTATTGGTGTGCTGAAAAATCTGATGGGAGTGCTTATTATTATAAGAGCACAAGAGAATGTGAGTATGGTTGTGAAGATGGGGTTTGTGTAGAAGAACCTACATGTGACATGCGAGTTGATTTGTCAGATTATCCAGATTATTTTTATGAGGATGGTGAGTTTGATACATTTATAATCTACTCTGAATATGAAGACGTAACAAAATACTATGCTGAGGAATTAGCAGAAAAGTTTAACACAGACATGATATATTCAAGTAATGAAGATCATTATTGGATTAAAAGTCCTAAACACTACAGGATAATTAGTTTGGGTTCTCCTTGCGTAAATGCTGTGTCTGCTAGGTTAAAAGATAATCCAGAGCAATGTAATGAAGATTTACAAGAGAACATGGGAAAGATCACTCTCTTAGAGAATAACGGATATCCTCAAATGATCATTGAAGGACATGATGATTATATGAGATTACATGCATTAAAGGTACTGCTTGACATGGACGATTCACTGCTTAAAGGAACAGAATGGGAAGTAACTAGCTCAGATAGTAGTAGTTTATCTGTTGAGAAACTTAATGATAAGAAAGTTACCCTGGGGGATTGTGATTCTGGAGGCTCATCAGGTGGTGGAGATGGTTCATCTGGGGGAGGATCACCAGGTCCTGTCTGTTACTCAGGATGTAGAAGTAATGGAAATTGTTTAGAATTTGGGACTAGGATGGTTAATGCAAAAACCAAAGCGCCAGTCTATTGTGAGTTAGATAAGTTATTTAAAGATCAAAAGCAGATTGGTGAAGTATGCCAAAACAATTATGAATGCTTGAGTAATTCATGTTATGGTGGTGAGTGTACTGATTTAGCTGGACAAATTGAAGAAACAAATTCACTGATTCGACAAATCTTTAATTGGCTGAAGTATTTGTTCTCCCTAAACTAATCTTTAGCCAATTTTTTTTTATTTTTAGGAAATATTTTCAATTAGATTAATAAGTGAGTAGATATTTGAGTCTTGCATGGCAAATCCATATCTTGAAGTTGTTCTGGCAACTATTGTTTTTGGAACTTCTGGAGTGTTTGTTAAGTATCTTAATCTACCTGCAACAACTTTGGCGTTTTTTAGATGTTTTGTGCCAGCAGTTTTGATATTTGGATATTTTCTAATTAACAAAAGAAATTTGTTTAGAGGTAATTACAAAAATATGCTCTTTGCTTCTACATTGAATGCTATTAGAATGTTTTTTTACTTTATTGCTTATAATTTCACTTCTATTGGAAATGCTGTTATTATGCTCTATACTTGGCCGATATTCGCATCTTTATTTGGCACGATTATTCTTAAAGAGAAGATTACTAAGAAGAATAGATTTTTATTATCATTAGCATTTATTGGAATTGTGTTAGTTTTTTTGAACAAAGAGATTTCATTTGGAAATAAGGATTTCATTGGGATGGGTGCTATGCTGCTTGCGGCAATGATTTATTCACTGTCATTTGTTATTTTCAAAAAAGAGCTAAAAACATATACTCATTTTGAGACTGTTTTTTATCAAAATTTAGTTGGAGCTGTTGTTTTTATTCCATTTTTGTTTATTAATCAACCATTGCCTACTTTAACTCAATCTGTTGTAGGTTCCGCTTATGCAATTTTAATTGGAATTGTTGGAATGGGGTTGACATTTTCTGCTTTGAGAAGATTAAAAGCGTCTACAGTATCATTGCTTAATTATCTTGAAGTTGTTTCAGCTATAATATTTGGGATTATTTTGTTAGGTGAGACATTAACTTGGAATATGATTGTTGGTGGGGCTTTGATTATTGGCACGACAATAATGCAAAAAAAGTAAAAAAAGAATTAAACTTCAACTAATTCATACTCCATTTCTCCCATTCCTAGATCAGCACCATCTTTGATGTGAATTAAAGGAGGTTTGAAATGGATTTCTTCAAACAGGTCTTTGCCTGCTTTTTTGTTCATGAGATCCAAAGATGCTTTGTCAACTGCAATTATATCTTTACTAAATGCCACCCCTACATCTTCTAATACAATTGGGCCTCCGTCTTTGTTGCAGTCACAGATTTTTGCTATGTTTTTGATTATGTTAACATAATAGGATTTTTTGAAATTTACCCATGCTGCATGTGCTCCCTCTGATAACAGATAGTCAAACAGGTCTATTTTGGTTTTTAATGCTTTTTCAGGACAATATCTTACACAGTTAGAACATCCACAACACCAGTTTTTATCAAATTGAGGTCTTTTGTCATCATATCTTATGTGATCTAAAGGACATTTTGAAGAGCAGATACCACACAGTGTGCATCCTCCTACATACTCTGGTTCTCCACCCACATGAATTTTGCCTTTTGTTTCTTTTGATACAGCTCCCATTCCTAGGTTCTTTATTGCTCCACCAAAACCAGTGCAAATGTGACCTTTGACATGTGTTAATACAAAAACACCATCTGCATCAACTAGTGTTTTACATACTTGATGTTCCATATCTTTTCCTTTCACAGTTATGCTTTCATTTGAGACCACAACTGGGCATCCCATTGTGCTTTCAGAAAAACCATGTTCTGCTGCAGCTTTTAGATAATCTGCTGATTTGTTTCTGGGTCCAGCATACACAACTGGACTGTCAAACAAGAATGGTTTGCATCCAATTTCTTTTAGGATATCTACATAGACTTTAACAACTGCGGGTCTAAGATAGTATTTGTTGCCAGGTTCTCCCATGTGGAGTTTTACTGCTATTTTTTCTTCTGGTTTAAAAATTAAAGTTAGTTCTTGTTTTAGTTTTTCTCTGTTAAGATCTTTTGAAAAGTATACTTTGTTCATTTTATTTCCTCTAAACGTTTTATTAGTTGATCATCAATTTCCAACCAACCTTGTTTTAGGGATTTGTTGTAGGTATTTAAGGTTTTTTCTCCAGGAATCCTTATTTTGCTGTTTTCTTTTGTTTTCGAATTCCTTACTCTTTCAATAAGATCATGGACATTTTGTTTAAATTCGTCTAAATTACTTAGCAATTCAGGCGACATTACAATAAAAAGATTTCCCCACCCTTTTGATTCATCCAATTGACAAAAATCTGCTCCTGTCCAAGCACCAGATAGTATTTCAACCATCATTGCAAGGCCTGTTCCTTTGTAGGATCTGTCAAATGATAGGATTGATCCTTTCATTGCTTCACTTGGATCTGTTGTTGGATTACCTTTTGAATCTAAAGCCATTTTTTCTGGTATTTTTTTATTGCTTGTCTTTGCATTTAGTAAATCTCCAAAAGTGAGAGTTGACATTCCCATATCTAAGAATAATGGTTCGGGATTTGCAGGTATTGCAAATGACATTGGATTTGTTCCAAATAGTGCTTCGTAGCCTCCGTAAGGAGCAATATCAGGGGGAGCCCTGGCCATCATTATTCCAATTAAATCCTGTTCTGCAATTTGTTTTAAATAGTATATTAAAGCTCCAGAAGTTTGAAAGGATTCATTAGCACCAACAATTCCAATTCCATTTTCCTTTGCTAATTCAATTGCTTTTTTCATTGCAATACTTGCAACTAGCATTCCAGGATTGTTGTTGCCTTTTATTTGAATTGAAACATTGGTTTTCTTGATTATCTCAGGTGCTTTAGGACAGTCTCTACCTACTATTGCATATTTACCTTCAAATATTCTGTTGATTCCATGAGATTTTTTTCCTGAGATCTCTCCAAACAAGATTACTTCTGCAATAATTCTGGAGTGTTCTTCATCAAACTTAGTGTCCAGTGCCTTTGTAATCAATTCTCTGAGCTCATTTATTTTGATTTTCATTGTTTGAGTGTGTAATAGACCCTCCTGTTGTTTTTTCCTTTGTTGTCTGCTTTGACAAATTCTATTGGGCCTATCTCACTTGTGTTATCAAGGTGGGTTCCACCACATGGTTGTGAGTCAAAGTCTTTGACTATTACAACTCTTAGTGTGTCAAATCCTTTCATTAAGTGCGGTGATGGGGCACCAAATCCATCAAGTTTCATTGCTTCTTCTCTTGTCATGAATTTCTTTTCAACTGGAAGATTTTTTGCTATGATATCATTTGTTTTGTTCACACATTCTTTGATTTTTTCTTTGTCAAAGTTTTCTAGTGTGAAGTCAATTCTAGATCTGTCTATTCCTAACTGGTTTCCAGATGTATGTGCTCCTGTTTCATTAAATAAGACTCTTGATAGAACATGAGCTGCTGTGTGCATTCTCATCAAAGTGAATCTTCTTTCCCAATCAAGTTTACATGTTACTTTATCCCCTTGCTCTAGACCAACTGGATCTATTTCATGTGATATGTTTTCTCCAAATTTACCTACAAAAACAACTTTGTGTTCTGTTCCATCTTTTGTGATTGTACCTGTGTCAAAAAGTTGGCCACCAGTGTTTGGATAAAAAGCTGTTTGTTTTAATACAACGAACTTACCTTGAGATACAGACTCAACCTCTGTTTCCCATTCTTTTAAATAGCAGTCATTTAAGTATAGTATTTGATCTGTCATATAATCACCCCATTTCAAGGTAGATGGGAGATTTATATATTTTTGGGAAAAAAAGATTTAAATTGGAGCCAGTATCTGTGTTAATATCTCCTCTTGCTCAACCTTATGAGGATCATTCAAATATACTTCTCTTGTTGGACCTGTTACCTGAAAATTATTGTCATGGATCCACTTGAATAATGTGTTGTAAGTTTCATGACATTGATCGTATGGTCCTTTTTGCATTATTTCAGCAAATCTTCCACCAGGTAGTTCATAGACTTTGTACTTTGTTCTTACTTTTTCTGTTATTGGAATTGCTACTTCTAATTTTGCATTTCCTTCTTGCGCTGCAGTTTCTGCCTCTTCAGCGTTTTCATGGCAGATAAATATTGGTGGACCTACAATTTCAATCTGATTCTGTCCTGCATGTTCACATAATTCTTTTATCATGTTTCCAATTTCTTTGTAAAAACCTTCTTTTCTCATTCCCATAACTAACAAAGGTTCAATTTGTACTATGTTTACTTTGTTCATTTTTATCACCAAAAACAAGGAAGAATTTGTGGTTTAAATAGTTCACACAGAGATGTCCAGTGAGCTTAATGTGGTAAAATAAGACAAGAAATTGATACAATTAAACCCAGTATGCTCCAAGTACAACAAATTTATCAAACCTATTCTCCTCTGATGAATTTTCAACTTCAAAAACTTGTCCTGGAAAGGGATTTTCTTCATTAACTATCATTTGATATCCATTATCTGAGAGTAATGCAATCAAGCCTACATATCCAACATAGTTTGCATGAGTCATAAAAAAGATGCCTCCATCTGTCATTACTTTTTCTGTTTCTTTCAAGATGATATCCCAGACTCTTTTTTGATCTCGTGAGACTTCAGGATTAGGATGTCTAATCACAACAAGACCATATTGATCATCCACTAATTCAGTTATATTTTGTGCATCACCTGGTATAAAAGTTGCAAAATCACCCAAAGCTCTTTTTGCTATTGAAAAGTCTTCTTCTGTTTTGTCAACACAAGTGAGACTTAATGTTAAACCAAATTGTTCACGATATACTTTTGACAAAGGAGTAAATTCACCAATGCAGTTATTTCCACAGCCTATATTAAGTACATTTGGATTTTTTTGTGGATTAAAGCGAACTTGTTCAAAATAATTTTGAAATGTTGATTGCAAGTGCTGCTGACCTCTAGAGTATTTCATTAAAAGATCTATATCCATTTTAGAATATGAAAATATTAACCATTTATAAATTTTTTGTCATCCCCATTACTTAAAAGTAGTAAATATTCTTTTTTAATCAAATAATATTTATTAACAAAACCGATTATACAACCATCCTATCAGCAACCCTGCAACAGCACCATCAAAGAATGCATATAATCCTCCAATTAGGGCTCCTAAGCATGTTGGTGCATATCCCATATATAGACTGGATATTGCTTCTACAACAGGTACACCATACCCAAACATAGCTAAGATTCCAAGTAAGAATACATAAGCTCCAAATGTTGCCCCAAGACTCAATGCCAGTGCCTTTAGATTGATTTGTTTGTTTTTTGATCTCTTTTTTGCCATTTTGTAATCTCTGTTCTGTTATTATATAAAGTTTATGTAATATATAATTATATATAAGAGTGGTAATTTTCATATATTATGTTAAATATAGATTATGAAAAGTGTTGTTGGAAAGATGGTAAGTGCACAAGCTGCACATGTGATGGAGCTTGTGAGGGCTGTGTTGAGGCTTGCCCTGAAGGAGCTATCACAAGAGATGATTTGGTTAGAATTGACCAGAGCAAATGCACAGAGTGTGGTGTTTGTGTTAGTGCTTGTGAAAAAGGAGCTCTTTCTTTAGAATAAAGATATATTCCATATTTCAAGTACTATTAATTAGTAATAATTTTATATTAGTTTTAATTTCCTTTTTAGATGGCAGATGATCAGGATTATTATTTGAATGCAGATGTTAAGAATCTGTGGATTAATCTTAAGGATGCAGGTGAAAATAAAGCTAATTCATATGCAATGCCTCTTATAATGGATGTTTTAGATGGTAATCCTCACCCTTATGATGTTATTATTCCTGGTGAGATTGTAAATCCAGTTTTTGCAAAAGAAACCAAGAAAAGACTAAGAGCCAGGGGACAGGATGTGCGTTCAGTGGGTGTTGAAAGTGGTGATGAGTGTTCTTATTTCCTTTACGGGCCAAGAGTTGAAGTAAAAGGCACTTGGTTGTATGATAGCTATATGTGGGATGTGTTTAGAAGGCGTCCTTTTATGATGCATTTTACAGTTGATGATTATGTAGATTTCGTGTATGTTTCCCATCATGCTGTTTTTTCACAAGGAAGAGACCTTTCAAGAACATTAAGAGAAGTAGCAGTTTTTCCACATATAATTAGCGAAGCAAGAGACAAATTTGGATGCAAACGGGTGGCTATCTTTGCTGATTTAAATTGTTCAAATTATGTTTTCAGAGGAAAGAGGAATTTGTTTGGATTAGCTAAACCAATTGATTTTCCAAAACCAGGTGTTAAAACATCTAAAGGTAGAGGCGCAAACACCTATGACCACAATATTATTGACAGTAGGTATATTGATTTAAAGTATGGAAAGGTTGTAGAATTAAGTCGTGATACAAAAGATACAATAAAATCTGGTTTAACTATAATTGATGATGAAGATGGTTTTAAGCTGTATGATCAAGAAGAGGGTTTTACTTTTTGGAAAAAGGGAGAAGGTATTTGTGTGTGGGATGGAAAAGAGGTTAGAAAAAAAGAAATGTATATTGGAGACCATATGGGAATTGAGACTTGGTTTTATTTAACGCATCATTCACAGTTCCATCCATTTGACCAAATTCAGGTTGCTTTGGAAAGAAAAATTTTCAGAACTTCAAAAAGAGTTAAGTACCAAACATTATGAACTCTCTTTAGAAAAATTTAAATACAATTTATGATTTCTATTGTGTATGAACAGTAAAGATAATAAAAAGTTTATGTTCTTATTCTAGTTGTATTGCCGACTATAAATTACAATTTTTTTGGTCTGAAAAACCTTTTTGATTGTGATGAAATGTTGGATTCTGGTTTTAATTTATAAGTCGACAAGACTCTAAACTGTGGAGGAAAAAAATGTTATTGATAATAACTTTAATTAGCGTGAGCCTTGTGCTTGGGAATTTATTTTGGCAACCAAGTATGAGTAGCGCAATAATAAAAGATGTGAAGATGGATATAGCTGAAGAGACTGATCTGATTAGATCCAATTATTCTCATTGGCTCAGAAACACTGTGATCAGAGTCCCAAGACACCTAAAAAGAAATGTACCAAATGACACATTAAGAATTGGATACAATAGTCTACATAGTATGGTGATGATGTATCTTGTTCCAAGGAATGGCTCAGGGATTGAGAAGTTGATTTACACAGTTGCATATGAGACAAAGGATGAGGCTGATCTTTTAGGGATTTGCAAGTCGATTGCTAAGAGTCCAAGAATGGTTAATCAGATTTTGACGGAGTATTTGGAAGGTGAAGATCTAACTGAAGAGATTCAATACAAACCACCACGTATAATTGATATGACGGTTGATAAAGAACCAGAATTGTTAGGGTATCTACTAAAGGAGCATTCCTCAAAATCTTGTGCTTGGCAGATGCTTGTTACTGATCCAGGTCAACCATACAAGGGAGATGTTGAAAGAATTGAGTGGCTCCCAAGTGAGAAGATAGGGTGCAGAATTGTTCAGGAACCAATATGCTATGTCAACCGAGGGACACACAAGCATCCAAAAGTTAGTTGTGCCAAGGATTGTAGAGTGTACCAAGAAGTTATCGATTTATTGGAAGGTTAACACCTTCTTTTTTTTTTGAAATAGATACTTATTTAATTGAGTATGCTTATTCTTATTTTCCAAAAAAAAGGTGGACAAGATACTTCAAAATACTTTTATACATATATCAGGGGTTGGTGAGAGTACAGAGCAAAAGATTTGGCGATCCAATGTTTTAGATTGGGAATCTTTTTTGAGTAGTTCAAATAGAATCGATATTAGCTTTTCTAAAAAGAAACGTATTGATAATTTTTTAAAGGAATCACTTGATGCAATTAAGGATAACAATCACAAGTTCTTGGTTGATTACTTTCCAAATAAGGAACACTGGAGAGTTTACCCTGATATGAAGTGCTGTTATGTTGATATTGAAACCACAGGTCTTAGTAAGTACAGAAATAGCATTACAACAATTGGACTTTATGATGGTAATAAAAGCAGAGTGTTTGTGCAAGGAAAAGACCTACATGAGTTTGCACATGAATTTTCAAAATATAATACTATAGTGACTTTTAATGGAAGAGGATTTGATATTCCTTTTATTCGTGAGAAACTTCCAGAAGTGGATACTAATAAATTTCATATTGATTTGAGGTTTGTGATGAGAAGTCTTGGGTATGTTGGCGGACTTAAAAGAATAGAAAGAGATATGGGCGTTATTAGGGATGATGATTTACAAGAAGTTGATGGTTATGAAGCAGTAAGGCTTTGGAAAAAGTATCAACGAGGAGATAAGGAAGCATTAGATCTTTTGATTAAGTATAATATTGCTGATATTGAGAATTTGAAAATTATGATGGATTTTGCTTTTGAAAGAATGAAAAAGAGATGTTTTCTTTCTGTTATAAGGTAAGTAAACTTAAATACTTATCTTGCTTTCCTAAACCTAATGAGAAAACAACTTACTGATACCTTGATGGATTTTAATGGCGTGATAGTTTATTATCACTTTTTTAAAAGTGCTATAGAACCTGGTGCAGCTACTTTTAATTATATTGCATGTAAAGACTCAGAGATAATTGGATGGGGATCAAGAGACAATAATCTTGATTTTGAATTGCAGGTTTTGGCTTTTGGACTTGATTTTGATACCTTCACTATCCAAAATAGAATTCCTTTTGTTGATGACCCAAAATTAAAGCATCTTGTAGATGTAGATAAAAATAATGGTTATACTGATTTTTATAGACCCTTATTAAAAAGTGAAATTCCAGAGTTATTGCAACCTTATATTAAGTAAGAATTCCCAATACAGAATATTTATATAATTCTAGATTGTTGTTTTTGGTATGATAATTGATTATAATCAAGTTGACATCTGGTCAAGTGGTGTTCTCACAAAAGATGTTGAAGATTGCATTCTGAATCTAGACCAGTTGAATAAAGATGAACTAACTTGTGTTCTTAAAAAGATTGGAGATATTTCTGGTTGTCCTATTCCAGATCTTGTTGCAAAAAGAATGGGAACAAAACAAGCAATAAAGTATCTTTGTAGTTTGGTTTGTGATTACAATTTAATAAAGGACTTGCTTGACAAGAATAATGTTCCTTGGAAAGCTGTTTGGGGAAAACAAGAAAGCAGAAAACCAAATGAACCTGCTGGTGAATACTCTTCAAGAATTCCTAATCAGATCATAGAGAAAAAGATTGTTAGAGGTCCTGGTAAGTATCATGAGTTTTCAATAACAAGGTTACTATGGTTTGATAAGTGTAATAAAAATTTAATTCAGAAGCAACAACTTAATGATTTGATTTTGAAAAGTGAGTCTATTGTTGATTTTCATGTGCGATTTGTCATTATGTTTGCTGATTTGTACAAAGAGATTGATAACTTAACAGAGATCTTGATGCTTGGTGTTGCTCATGAAGGTTTTTTTAAGCAGAATAATTGTTTTTTAGAAGTTAAAGATACACTCAATAAAATAAAAAACAGAGCTGAAAGTGAGAATTGGTTTTTAATTCTCGAAAATGACGTTAATCAAGTATTTAATTCTTCCACCACCATTTAATTCCACTGTAGAGTGGTAATTTAGTAAAAAGTTATTTATACTAAACTCAATTCCAAATATACAATTAATATATGAAAAATGGCAAAACCAATTTTATTAGTAAGCGATGATTATACTGACATGAGAAAAGGTCAGTTAAGAACCATAGCTAGTTTTGGCAGAGATATTCATGTTGCAACTACACTTGAAGAAGCTCTATATGCTATTGATTTCAACCATTATAAAGCAGTTGTGATTGATAGATTGCTTGGGAAAAAACCCACAACCATGACAGCAAGGCCACAAGAATATCCACCAAGAAGAGATGCTAAGATAGATTTTAGTGATTATGGTTTAGATTTTCTTGGAATGCTTCTTAAAGCTGATACTCCAAACAAGGATGTCTCCGTAGCTATGAGCACCTTAAATAGGATCAAACCGACTGAGCTGGCTGAAATTGAGGAGATTTACGAAGTCCATATTGATATTGGAGATTTGGTTGAGATAAATCAACCAGAAATGTCATTTAATCTAATACCCAAGATAAAACGTCTAACAGGAGATGAATCAGGAAGAGAGGATGGAATGATACAATATCTTAGGAGGAGAATTCCAAAAGATTATGATCCAAATAGTTTATTTTTAGAGTTAGATTTAAAGGTTTTAGTGAGTGAAGGGAGTCCGACTCCTTCTCTTGATTCTGAAGGACATTTAGAAATGGTTTATGCAAAACCAGATGTTGATGTTATTGAAGCTTTAACTCCATTTGAAGCTTTATTTTTGGAGGATGATTTACTTGATGATGTGATTGTTAAGCACGCTTTAATGGATTTATTTGATGGTAGAGAACCAGGATTTAGTGGAGCGATTCTTTGTGGTCCTCCAGGTACAGGCAAATCTAAGATTATGGAAGTATTAAGAGACACTTATGAAAATACTGGCGCCTATGTTGAAGTTATTGATCTATCAAAAATAGAGAGTCCATTTGTTTCAGAAACTCAAAATAGATTGTCAAGAGCTCTTTCAAACTGCAATGAGGAAGCTTTCAAGAGACAAAAAGCTTCATTATTGTGTATTGATGAGGGCACTAATTTTGTTGTTGATCCAAGAGACGGTGCAAGATCTACAGCAAAATACTATCAAGGAATCCTTGACACTTGGAAGCGACATATTGGGAATAATAGAGAAACTGTTATTTGTATTGCCACAAATGAAATGCCTGAATCCTTTGATGATGCTTTGACACGTGCGGGCAGACTCACAGTTTTATATGTTGCCTATCCTACTCCTCAGAAAAAATCTGAGATGTTTGGGTATTTTATCCCTCTTTTTGTTACCAATGGTGAGGACAATATCCCACTGTTAATTCCTAATGAAGAAGAGTTAGATTACTTTGCTTCACTAATCCCTGATGGCCATGGTGCAGCTATTGAGGAAATCTCCAGAACATATGTTTCACATGTTGAAAATACACTGTTAAAGGATAAATCTGGCAGCACAAATTTATTGGGTGCACTTAGGGCAGGTACACAAGTGAATCAGAAAGATGTCCAAAGGATGATTAATCCAGATAATTTTGCAGATTATATTCAAACATGTGTCGGGCAAAGATCACAAAATCATTAATTTTATTGATTAAGCTTCTGATAAAAAAAATAAGAAAAAAAATTAATTAATAATCAAACCATGTATTTCCGGAGGTCTATTAACGTCTTCAACTGTGACCCAGATAACTACTGATTCTTGATGCATACCATCTGATGCAGTTATGGTTACTTTGTGCTTTCCTGCATCACCAAAACTAGTTTGGTATGTGTCTTGGGTTATCCAACCAGTGTATGTTAGTGTAATGTCATCTCCATCTGGATCTGATACTTTTGGTGCTAAGTCAACAATTTCTCCTTCTTTGACCTTAATATTTGTGTTTAGTTCAAGTATTGGTGGCCTGTTTATTGCAATAACTGTTACTTTAAATGAAGCCTCGTCTGACAATTCACCATCAGTTACTTTTACACTTGCTCGGTATTCTCCTCTATCTCCGATTTCGGTTTGCCATTTCCCACTATCATCAAAAGGAGGACTGACTATCCAAGTAAGTTTATCATTATTTGGATCAATAGCTTCAAGTTGTATTGTGACTAATTCTCCTTCTTTTACCACATAATCTTTTGCACCGGATAATTCTGGAGCAAGGTTTACTACTTTAACAACAATTAGAATCTGTTTTGTTGTTTCTAGTTTACCATCACTTGCAGTTATTGTAACAGGATATTGTCCTGCATCACCGAATTGTGTTTGCCATTTTCCACCAGCATCAAGTGGAGAGCTAAATGTGTAGGTTAATCCATCTCCATCTGGATCTGTTGCATCTAAATCAAGCTTAACCAAATCACCTTCGTTCACAGTAATTCTTGCGAAGATATCTGCCTTTGGTACTTCAACAGCTTCTTTTACTTCTGCTGGTTTTTCTGTAACTACATCACCTTTTAAGTCAGGCAGTGCTTCTTTTACAATTTGATCAGCTCCATCTTTTAATATAGGCGGCTGAACTTGTTCTTGCGGTTGCTGTAATGCACATCCTGTTATTAAAACTAATAAAGCAAAGAATAAAATAATTTTTCTACTCATTTTACCACACCTCATTCAATAGTAAATAATCCTCTTTATCATTTTTAAATAATTACTACTATAAATAATTTTTGATTACATTTATCAAAAGTTTTAAAAAAGAGTATTTGACTATAAATTTTATGATAATTACAATTTCTGGATTACCTGGTTCTGGCAAGAGTACTGTTGCAAAGCTTGTTGCTGAAAAATTGGGTTTTAAGCATTATTCAACTGGAGATCTTCAAAGGGAGATTGCAGAAGAACATAATTTATCCATAACTGAACTTGGTGAGAAAGAAGCAGAAGATGACAAGTGGGATTTGATGATTGATAAAAAAACAAAAGAAGTTGGGGAGAAAAAGGATAATGTTGTTTTAGATACTTGGCTAGGTGCTTGTTTTATCCCACAAGCAGCAAAGGTTTTTCTTAAGTGCGATGAAACAAAGAGAGCTCAAAGAAGATTACTTCACAAGAGAAAAACAGAAAAATTTGATAGCATGCAAGAAACAATTGATGATATGAGACAGAGAGTTAAGACAAATCAGGTAAGATGGATTAAGTATTATGAGTTTGATATTTTGGATTTTGGTAATTATGATATTATTATTGATGCTAGTAGTTTAAGCGCAGAGGAAGTTGTAAAAGAGGTACTAGACTATGTTAAAACCGTACATTGAAAAAATTAATGGAAAGGATTTTGAATACTACATTGGTGGAAGAGGAAGAAAATTATTGTTCTTGCATGGCATGGGTGCAACACCTATGTGTTATGATGAAACTTTGGAGTTATTATCTCAAAATTTTAAGGTGATTGCTCCGAGTATTCCTTGCCATGGTAATAGTGAAAAGATTGATGAGTTTAATTTAGATGGAATTAGTGATTTACTGATCAAATTTTTAAGAGGACATAAATGGGATGATTTTATTGTTGCTGGTAATTCCATGGGAGGTTTGCTATCAATGTATCTTGCAGTTAAGTTAGAAAAGGAGGTTAAGCATTTGATATTGGTTGATTCTGCTGGTTTTGATGAGCACAAACCAATCCTAAGATATATTCTAGGGATTATTATGGCTCCATTTACAACCCTTGGAACAACCTTGGGAAAAGGTATGGGGAAACGATTTAAGAGGCTGATCAGGTCTGGAAAAAAATATATTCCAAATGCTATTAAATGTTTAAGAAATGACCATTTCTTAGATTTTGCCAAAGAATTGGTTTTAGAAGATCACACAAATGTTATGAAAAAAGTCAAATGCAAAACATTAATTTTGTGGGGATCTTGGGATGATGCTGTTTCAGTTGATGATGCCTATGAAATGAATAAATACATTAAGAATTCAAAGGTGATTGTGATAGATAGGTATGCTCATTGCTGGCCTGTTGTTGATTGTGAAAGGTTTTTAAAAGAGGTTACAAGTTTTGTTAATAGTTAACTTGGAGGAATTCGACGATTTGATACTGCCATTAATTTATCCTCAAAACCAAATAGATCTTCAAAAGTGTTATAGATCATTTGATCAATCCAGTTCTTACCTCTTTCTTTATCAAACAGAGGATGAGATCCAGGAAGAACAGAAGGAATCGCATATTCAGGACTATCAAAAACGGTTTTCATAAATTCATTATAATACACCATACCTGTCCATCCAATTAAACTAAATTTCCTAAGATCAACAACTGGCTTATTATTTTCATCAAAAACTTGAATATACCAATCACCTATGTTTGCTCTATATTCAGGATAATCATTTAGAGCTGATTTAATACCAGCTTCAATATACGGCCTGAATTCAATTGTACTTAGTGGTTGTGGTAGATCTTCCATACCAAAGACTTCATCAACATAAGAAATTCTCCTTGACCCTTGTTTTTTTAGATCTTCATCAAGTTCTAACAAATATGCCCAACTAATCATAAGAATTGGGGAATCATCAATAACTACTCTGTGTCCCATAATATCTAAAGAAGTATGTTAATTATATAAATTTTGCTTAATAAAACTAACCTTCTTCACGTATTCCTGTTATTGGAGGTATTGATAATTTTTCTGTTAAAGTTTGGTAGGCATTGTCTGTATATTCACTGCAAATTCTAATTAAGGCGTCAATTTTATTCCAATCCCCAGCATCTGTATAATGTAGTAATTGTTCTGTAACAAGTTTTTCAGAAGGAAATGATTTTCCAATTCCAGCATTTTTCAGTTCACTTCTAATACTCTGGATACGGTGTTTTTCATCTGCTTTTATTGCTAGTATAGCAACATTTTCTAAGACAGACCATACTTCATCCTCATCAAAATTTGCACATAAATCTACTACATACTGAGAACCACTCCCATTGGTGCCAAATAAAAATCCCAGGAAGTTATCATAACCCTCAAGAGTTTCTTCAATTTTTAAGTATTGTCTAAATTTCTGAAGAATTCCTTGTTTAAATCGCTCCTCTGAATCTGCATCAATTGCTTTTTCGTGTAGCAGGTCATATTTTCCGTTTACGCTTACCATATCTAGAGGAAATCTAATAAACTATAAAAAATATTGGTATAATAATTTATTCTGAATAACTAAATTATATATATTCTACCAAAACCTTTATAAATGCACGAAGATTCCAAAACACTTATTAATTCTCATGAACTTATGAGGAGCTAGAATGGGAAAGATTAAAAAAAATGATTTTGTTGAAGTTGAGTATACTGGCAAATTAGTAGATGACAAACTAGTGTTTGATACTACAGATGAAAATATTGCCAAAGATGGCGGAATTTTTGATGAGAATCATAAATATGGCCCAGTTATTATTTGTGTTGGGGAAAAACAGATTTTAGAAGGTATTGACAAGAATCTTGAAGGCAAGGAAGATAACAACACCTATACTCTAAAATTATCTCCTGAAGATGGTTTTGGAAAAAAAAGTGGAAAGATGTTAAAGTTGATTCCTGCTACTGTTTTCCGAAAGCAAAATATTCAAGCTGTTCCTGGGCTTCAGGTTAATATTGATGGTGTTGTTGGAACTGTACGAAGTGTTAGTGGAGGTAGAGTTATTGTTGATTTTAACCATCCACTTTCAGGAAAAGAGTTAGAGTATATTGTCAAAGTAAATAATATTGTTACTGATTCTGCTAAAAAAGTAGAATCTATTGTTCATATTTTACTTAATCAAGATTGTAAAGTAAGTGTTGCAAATGAAATTGCGTTAATTGAACTTGAAACCAAGCTTCCAGATGAGATTGGTGAGAAGTTAAAAGAAGAAATTGTTAGATTAGTTGGAGTAAAGTCAGTTGATATCAAGGTCTCAAAACCAAAGAAACAACCAGATAAGGGGCCTGATAGATAAATTTATATATGAGTATGAGTAATTTAAAATCATTAAAAAATTACAATTACGAGGTGCTATAAGTGGCCGCAATCATAGGAGATGAAGAAGGAATAATCCAAAAAACAAATGTTCTTGATGCTGAACTAGAAGAACTTTTATCTACTCACAAGGCTAAAATCAAAGTTATTGGAGCTGGTGGTGGTGGAGGTAATACCATTACTCGAATCGCTGAAGTAGGAGTTGCTGGTGCAGAGTCAGTAGCAATTAATACTGATGCTCAAGACTTACTTTATTGTACTGCTGATAAAAAAGTGTTGATTGGAAAAGATGTTACAAGTGGTTTAGGTGCAGGTTCAAATCCTCAGGTTGGTCAAGAAGCTGCAAGAGAATCTGAACAACAGTTAAAAGAGGTTTTAAAAGGCGCAGATATGGTGTTCATTACTTGTGGCCTTGGAGGAGGAACTGGTACAGGTTCTGTTCCAGTTGTTGCTGAGCTTGCAAAGAAACAAGGTTCATTAACTGTTGGTGTTGTTACTTTACCATTTGCTATGGAAGGTAATAGAAGATATGAAAATGCTATTATGGGTCTTGAGAAGTTAGAGGCCATTGTTGATACTCTTATTGTTATTCCAAATGATAAATTATTAGAACTTGCTCCAGATTTACCACTTCATACTGCATTTAAGGTTGCAGATGAGATTTTAACTAATGCTGTTAAAGGTATTGCTGAGATGGTTACCAAGGCAGGTTTAGTTAATTTAGATTTTGCAGATATTCGAACTGTTATGACTGGTGGTGGTGTTGCTCTTATTGGTATTGGTGAGTCTGATACAGATGATAGAGCTTCCGAAGCTGTTGAAAAAGCTATCCAAAATCCACTACTTGATGTTGATATTTCAGGTGCAAATGGTGCTTTGATTAATGTTTCAGGTGGACCAGATATGACTTTGGATGAAGCAAGAAAAGTTGTAGAGGCTGTCTCAGATAGATTATCTGATCAGGCTCATATCATTTGGGGAGCTCAGATTTCCGAAGACCTGGCTAATACTATTAGAACTATGCTGATTATTACTGGGGTTCAAAGTCCACAGATTTTGGGACCAGGATCTAATGTTAGTGATAAGAGACATAAAGAAATTGAGAATGAGTTGGGGATAGAGTTTGTGGATTAAAATGATTTCTGCTAATAAATTCAAGAAAGGGAGTAAGGAATACGTACGAGTTTTGAAGGTAACTAAAAAACCAACTATGAATGAGTTTAAGACTATTGTTAAAGTTACTGGACTTGGTATGGCCATTATTGGACTTGTTGGATTTTTGCTTCAAATGGGGAGGTTTTTATTAAAATGACAACTGAATTTGTATCTCATATTTTTGCTTTAAGGACAACTGCAAACAGAGAAGATCAGGTTATGGATTTTGTTAGCTCAAATGCTGCAAAAAAAGGCCTTGAAGTTTATTCAGTTATCAGGCCTCATGGTATGAGAGGTTATATTTTTGTTGAGGCTGGAACAAGGCAAGAAGCTGAACAAGCTGCTTTTAGAGTTCCATATGCTCGAGGAATATTACCTAATGAGATTGACTTTAATGAAATTGAGCACATGCTTGAACCTAAGAAAGTCATGGAAATGGATATTAGGAAGAATGATATTGCCGAGATTATTTCTGGTCCATTTAAGAGAGAAAAAGCAAAGATCTCAAGGATTGATAAGACTAAGGGAGAGGTTGTTGTTGAATTACTTGAAGCAGCAGTTCCTATTCCAATCACTTTAAAACTTGATGCTGTAAAGGTTATTAGAAGAGATTCTGATGAATCAGCTGAAGAGTGATTTGTTTTTTGCATTCTTTTTATATATCAATTCGTAGTAAAGAAAATCTGCAAGTTTGTACTTGAAAATAAAGTACATTCAACTCACTAATTCCATTTGCAGATTCTCATACTCATAACCCAATGAAGAAAAATCAGTGGTTTTTACATATTGTGTTTTGAGTAAGATTTAAATACCGTACATAATCACCAAATAGAATGGCAACTGAAACTGTTGAGGCATTGGTTGAAGGTGGAAAAGCTTCTGCTGCACCACCACTAGGCCCAGCTCTTGGCCCATTAGGTGTTAATATTGGAGAAATTGTTAATGCCATTAATGAGAAAACAGGAAGTTTCAAGGGTATGCAGGTGCCTGTAAAAGTTGAAGTTGACACAAGTACTAAGGAGTTTACTATTAGTGTTGGTACTCCTCCTGCTTCTGAGCTTATAAAAAAAGAAGCTAATCTTACTAAAGGATCTGCTAATCCTAAAGAGGAGATGGTTGCTGATCTGAGAATTGAGCAGCTAATCAAAGTTGCAAAGATGAAGGAAGATGCTTTGCTCGGCAAGACTTTGAAAGACAAGATAAAGGAAGTTTTGGGTACTTGCAGATCAATGGGTATTTTAGTTGAAGGTAAGAAAGCTGGTGAGACTTTAATTGATGTAAATGAAGGTAAATTTGACAAACAGATTAAAGAAGAGAAAACTGAAATATCTCAAGAAGAACTAAAAGAACAAGAAGAAGAAAGAAAAAAGATGGCTAAAGAGATTGAAGAACAGCGAGCAAAATATCTGGGGATGGCTCAAAACATTTATGAAACTTATAAGAGTAAGACTGAGGGTATTATTAAAACAAAACTTACTGAAGCTGGAATTCCTAATAATATTATTGCTGAAGTGATTAAAGCTGCTGGTGCAACTGAGGGTAAACCTGCAGAGGAACCTAAGTAATTCTTTTTATAATTAACTATTTATAAGTAAATAAATTAGAAATGTATTTATAGTTTTAGGTGTTTCCAATGTATACAATGGATGCACAATATGAATTTTTATCACAAGGTTTGGAAGACGTTGAATTGGAGGCATTTAGAGATCATGTTTCTAGTCATGTTCTAGGTAATCTAGAAAATGGATATAATAATGTTAAAAAGCTTATGTCTTTTTATTTTGGTGATGAAGGGTCTAAGGACAAATTTAGACTGACTGAGGTTAGAGAACGTTTAGGTGAGACTAGACTATGTACAATCATAGATGGTTTAGTTGATCAATATTTTGTAGCTGAAGAACATTTTAGTAGAATGGAAGTAGTTTATAAAGAACTTAAGGAAATTAATAAGTTGGATAGAATCACAAAAAAACATGTTCAAAGTGCAGCACAAAGACTTAGTGATGACGGTGCATATCAAGATTTAACAAGCTTAGCAAATTTATTTGGAGATGATTATAGTAAAGCTATTAGAGAAGGTATGCAAGCAGGCCTTAAAAAAACGGGAACAGAAAAGGTTCCTGATATGAAACCTCAAGTTTGAGAACCTATTAACAAAAGGATTACTTTTTTACAAAGGTTTTTATAACTAGAATTTCCCCCAAGTATTATGGTTTATTATGTTGGGGTTGATATTGGTGGCACTACTATTAAGGCAGGTTTAGTTTCTAATGGCAAGATTCTAAGCAAGGCTGTTGTTAAGACTCAAGCTAGGAAAGGTTCTCAAGTTGTTTTTAATAATATTGTTCATGCTATTGAAAGTGTTAACACTAAGAAGGTTAAAGGTATAGGTGTTGGTTGTCCTGGTCCATTAGATTATGAAAAAGGGATTATTCTTCATACACCTAATCTTCCTTTTAGAGATTATAAGTTGAAAACTAAGCTTAAAAGAAAGTTTAAAACCAAAGTTAGTATTGATAATGATGCAAATTGTTTTGTGCTTGCTGAAACCCTACACGGAGCAGGTAAAGGATGTAATTCGGTTTTAGGTATTACTTTGGGTACAGGTGTTGGTGGAGGTATTGTTATTAATAAAGAATTATTTCATGGAAGACTAAGTGCAGGTGAGTTTGGTCACATGACTATTGATTATAATGGTGAATATAGCAAATGTGGTAATACTGGTTGTTTTGAGACCATGTGTTCTGCAAGAGCAATTTTAAGAATGACTGGACTTGGGGGATTGAAAGTTGAGTCACCAAAAGAAGTTTATGATCTAGCTGTTAAGGGAAATCGAATTGCTAAAAAAGTTTTTGCTGAACTTGGGAAAAATATTGGTGTTGGTCTTACAAATTTAATTTATGCTTTTGATCCTGATGTGATTGTTGTCGGTGGAGAAATTTCAGAATCATGGAGATTTTTTTCTAAGTCTATGAAAAAAGAGATTAAAGAAAGATGTTTGATTAAAGGTAATAGAGTTATTAAATCAAAGTTAAAATATCCAGGAATTATTGGTGCTGCTAATTTAATCTAATTTTTTTAGAAGATCAAGATCAGAAAAACTTTCTTTTGCACACTCTTCACAATAGTAATCACTTGTGTCCTTAATACCAAATTCAGCTTGGTCCTCACAAATTATACATCTCTTAGGCATTAGACCATAAAATTGGTCTAACTATTAATAAAAGTTTCTATTTTAATCACTTTTAAATAGAAGAAAACAAGGAATCTAATTAATAAAGAAAATAAAGGAAAAATTTATTGCAATGCTTCTTCTATTGCTGCTGCAAACGCTTGATATGGTTGCGCACCAGATACTATTTTTCCATTGATTATGAATCCAGGTGTTCCTGTGATTCCTGCTGCTTGTCCTGCTCGCATGTCAGCTGCAACTTCTGCTGCCATTTCTCCTGAGTCAAGACATGAATTGAATTTATTTGTGTTCAGACCAATGTCATCTGCATATTGTTTGAATGATGATACTCCTCCTTGCACTGCTTTTTCAAAAAGCATATCATGCATTTCCCAGTATTTATCTTGTTCACCTGCACATTCTGCAGCTTCTGCTGCTTTTTGTGCATTTGCATGAAAGTTTAATGGAAAGTCTCTAAATACAAGTTTTACTTTTCCTGTATCAATGTAATTTTTCTCAATTTGTGGTAATGTTTGTTCATAAAATCTTGCACAGAAAGGACATTCAAAATCACTCCATTCAACTATTGTAACAGGTGCATTTTTGTCTCCTTTGATTGTGTCATCATCAATAAGATCTACCATGTTGAGTTCTGGTCCAGAATTGCCTGTGTTAGCAGCTGGCTTTGCAGCTGCAGGTTGTACTGTATCTTTTGAATTTCCTGTTCCAAAACCTCCTGTGAAAACTGAGATTAATAACAGAATTGCTAAGAATCCAGATGTTAATTTCCAAAATGTAGTTTTGCTAATCGTGATTGTTTCTTTTTTTGTCATTATACCACCAAGAATAAGTTAGTTTTAATATTTTGATATAGATGATGTTTAAGAATAAGGATTGAGTTTATAAACAGATTATTTTTGAGATTTTTCAAACTAAGAAACCATATTATTTTTTATTTTAGTTTAAGTCAGGATTAAATTTTTTTCTCCTTAATGGAGTTTGTATAAAAAAACAATCTTCAAAGGTCTTTATCAAGTTATTATTATCATAGGGTATGCTTGCTCCAGGATGTAATGGAGGAGGTGACATAACTGTTGCCGAATCATAACCAAATTCAATTCTTGTGAAGGGTACAACTTCACCCATTATATCCAAAGCAGGACCACTTCTTTGTTGAATCATAATTCTCTGACGAGTATCTATCAAAGTTTCATCTTCACCTAGGATTGGCATAAAAATATAGTCTGTCCCAAATTCATAAGCTCCTTGAAAAGGACCTCTGCCCTGTAGATCTAGCAGTTCATTTTTTTCAGGATCATCTACTATTTCATATAGAGTCCAACCATGTGATTCAATAATATTTCTTAATCTACCACTCGCAACAAAAATATCTTCTGAATGTTTATTTAATCCTTTGGCCATAGGTATAGAAAACAAGATAAGATTTATAAACTTTTTGATTGATTTGTTACTTAAAAGTACTAATTAATTGTAATTTTCTTATTTTTGCTTCTCTTAGAATCAAAAAACACTAATATTTTCTAACTTCAACATTTCTCAAAGCTGATTTTACTAATTCATCTTTATTCTCAATATTTTGTACCAATTCTTCAATTTCTTTTAAATCAGATTTTGTTATTGGATGTTCTGCTATCATGTATGAACAACAGTCACCGTATGGTAGAATTGAATGTTGATAAGTTCCAATTTGTTCAGCGATTGTTACGATTTCTTGTTTGTTTAGACCAATTAAAGGTGCCAATACTGGAAGTTGTGATGCTGCATAGATTGCATTTAGGTTTTCTAGTGTTTGTGATGCTACTTGTCCAATGCTGTCTCCTGTTACTATTGCTTTTGCTTTTTCTTTAAATGCTATTTTGTGTGCAATGTACATCATGAATCTTCTGTAGATTATCATTCTGTATTTTGCTGGAATGTTCATGATGATTTGTTTTTGAATTTCTTCAAAGTCAATTATGTATAACTTAAGAGAGAGTTGGATTTTAGATAATTCTTTGGCAAGTTGTTCTAGTTTTGTTAATATTCCTGCTTTTGTTTGAGTGCTGTTAAAGAAGTGAACTGCTATTACTTGACAACCACGTTTCATTGCCATGAACGACGCAACTGGACTGTCAATTCCACCTGATAATAAACTGATTACTTTGCCTGCTGATGGAATTGGTAATCCTCCGATTCCTCTGTGTTTTTCTGTGTAAATGAATGTTTCTTTTTCTGTTATTTCAATATAAAGTGTAAGATCCGGATTGGACAAATCAACTTTGTAACCCAATTTACAAATTTTTTCTCCAATCATACAGTTGATTTCTTGTGAACTTTGTTTGAACTGCTTGTTTGATCTTTTTGTTTGAACACCAAATGTTTCAAAGTCTTTGTTTTTGATTATTTGTTTTGATTCTGTGATGATTTTGTTTAATTCAAGATCACATTTTGTTGCACATGAAAAAGTTACAATTCCAGGTATTAATGACAATTGTTTGGAAATCCGTTCTGTGTTTGATTTATCAGATAGATCACACACAATTCGTCCATATCTTCGATAGACTTTTTTAAAGTCCAATTTAGATAAAGTCTGCATTAAAGCTTTTTCAAAAAATGGTCTATTCTTACCTTTTAGACCAATTTCTCCATAGTGTATTAATATACAATCCATATTAAAGAGTAGTCTTGAGTGCTTTTTAAGGTTTGTTATATAGTTTATTCAACAGAAATAGTAATTTTATATTTTCCCTGTTCAATTTCTTTACTTACAAACACCAATTTTCCAATTTCTTTGGTATTCTTCATTAGAAGACCTCCATCAGGAATTGCTGGATAATCACCAACTTGAGTCCATCTGAATCCTTCTCGTTTTTTATCCCAATAACTATTTATTTCAAGACCATTTTCAATATCCTTATTTGCTTGCTCTATAGCCTTGTTAATTATTTCATCTGAAATTTCTTCTTTGAACACCAAATATGCTTGTTTTCCTTTGACAGCACCAGCAACAGCCCTTTTCTTTAAATTTTTATCAAAGGGTCCTGCAAGTAGATGAAGTGCAGAATGTAATTTCATTGCCAATAACCTTTTGCTCCACTCCAATTCAAGTTTCACAGTGTCTCCTACTTGAAACGGAATTTGTTTGGGAATTATATGCCAAATATCCTTTTCATCTTTTTTTGAACCGGCAATTTTCATACCCTGAATTTTTCCATAATCTCCAGGTTCTGTATTAGTTTGTGGGATAAATATGGTTTTATCAAGCACAATTCTATTACCTTCAATTTTAACTACCTTTGATTCTATTTCTCTACAATACTGATCCTGATAGTAGATTAATTCTGTCATAATTAGTTAATTGATTAGTTGTGTTTATAAATATTCCTCTAGATTACGATAGAATTGGAATGACCTTAAATAAGTCTCAGCAGGTAAATGCGAGATCTTGCTCTCGCTCGCTAATAAACTGTTCGCTCGACAGTTTGCTAGTTTAATATGAGATTATGCAAACTGTTCCATATTGTCTCTTATGATCATATTAGTCTCACTCACTTATTGGCCAGGCTGAGACTAGCTCTGTTTAAGAATTTACAACAACAATAACCAATTACCCAACAACAATGTAGCAATATAAGCAATTAGAAAACTAGGTACAAATGGAATTCCTTCTTTTATGACTATATTTTGGATTTTACCTTTTTGTTTTAGCTTGATTAATTGAGCTATTTGTTTTTTCTCAATTCCCAAATCTTTAGGGCCACATATTCTTTTATTGTCAACCATTACATCTTTTACTATCCAGTCTCCTTCGGTAAGTTTTTCAATTGGAATTTTTTTTATCATTATTGCTTTTTCAATGGATCTTACAAATATCCACAGATACATTGTAAGGATTGTTATCAATGACAAGATCATGAGAGTGAATTTCATGATCCTGACAGAAAAGAAAGAGATTATTAAAAGCAATATTGAAAATGCTAATGATATGTAAAGATGTTTTGCATATCTTTTTCTTTTTTTAACATATTCTTTTATAAATTTCTTTCTATGTTTGAAAGCTAGAATCATGCTGTAAACCATACCATATGTAGCTCCCGCAAATAGTGTGTTTAACCAGAATACAAGTATGAGAGGGACTATTGTAAAATCCGGTTTTAAACCAATTAAAACACCAATGCCCATTAATAATTTGGAATCTCCTCCTCCCCATTGACCTGTTCGATACATTAAATGTCCAACAATAAAGAATGCTAGGAATCCAAGTGAGCCAGCAACAATGCTGTCCCAAGATCTGGTTGTTAATGAATAAAGGGCTCTAATTCCAAAACCAAGAAATATTGTTGAAAAGCTTAGCCAGTCTGGAACTTCTCTTGTTTTCAAGTCTGACAATGATGCAATCAAAAGAGATATTAATGCAACTATAATTAAAATATCTAACATAAATCAGTAAAAAAAGAGGAAAGTTTATAAATATTCTTTTCACCACTATAAAAAGGGGATGCAAAATGAAACCTAAACATGTTGCAATTTCCTTTGAAAAAGATATTTTTCTTTGGGCTGAACGCAATAACAAAAACCCGACAGAAGTTTTGGGGAACAGAATTGAGATAGTACAACAAATAATTCAAGAGCAGATTGATCAGAATATACCAATTATTTCAATATTCTTGCTTAAATCTATGGATGAACCAGAGAATTTCAGTTTAATTATTGATTCTCTTGTTGAGCTTTTTTCAAACTTAGTAAAAAACGAAATAATTTCTGACAATCAGATCAAAGTGTCAGTTATTGGTAAATGGTACAATCTTCCTAGCAGAATTGTTGACATTATTAAGTGTGCAATTGACCAAACAAAAAGCTATGATAAATTCTTTTTAAATTTCTGTGTTAATTATGATGGCCAAGAGGAGATACTTGATGCCTGCAAACTAATTGCCAAAAAAGTTCAAGCTGGAAAACTGGATCCTGATTCAATTAACAAATCAATGATAAAAGAGGATATTTATACTTCTTATTTTATTGCTCCAGACTTAGCTATAATAAATGGAAATAAAAAAATAAATGGTCTTTTGCAATGGGATATTTCAGATACAATGATTTATTTTACCAATAAACACTGGCCTGATTTTTCTACTAGAGATTTTAAAAAGGCCCTTGACCTTTTTAATCTCATTGCCTAAAACCACTTCTTTTAGTCTAAGTTTCTGAACCTGGAGGAGGAAGAGGCGTTTCTTCAACTGCTTCCACATCAAGTCCACCAGTACTTTCGGGTAATGGTTTAAATGATTCTATACATGAATCTTTTACGTTTTCGTCTGTTATCTGGTTACAGATATCTTCATCCTGCTCCATAAGAGCTTTATTATATAATATACTGTTCTTACAGTCTGCAATCTGATCTTTTTCATTTAGACTATTACATAATGATTCATCATTACTCTCATAAGCCTTGTTCATTGTCACACTATCTTCACATTGCTCTGTTTGCTCTTGTGTACTCAACTTTGCACAAAGACTTGAATCACTGTCCATAGTTGCTTTATTATAGTTGACTTGATCCTCACAATTGGTTTTGCTTTCTGCACTTAACTTTCCACACTCGCTTACATCTCCTGATTCAAAAGCTTTTGAGTTGATAATCATCTCAACACAGGATTGTTTGGATTCTTCTGAACTCAACTTATTACATAATTGTTCATTATTTTCTGCAGTTGCTTTGTCCATTAGTATTGAATCAGTACAACTGTTTCTAGATTCCTCTGAACTTATTTTCTTACATAGGTTCTCATCAGCACCTTCCATTGCCTTGCTAAATATTATTCCCTCAACACAAGAATCTATTGATTGTTTATTAGATATCTTGTTACATGCTGATTCATCATTATTTTCATAAGCTTGGTTTTCATAGAAACTATCCTTACAACTAGTTTGAAGTTCTGAGGTGCTTAACTGACCACATAGGTTGATGTTCTGGTCAGTAAAGACTTGGTTTTGAATTATCATGTCTTTACATGAAGTTTTGGATTGGTCAGAACTTAACTTATTACATAGGTTTGAATCTCCTTGTTCAGTTGCTTTGCTCTGTAGGATACTATCTGTACATGATGTTTTTTGCTCTTGATTGGTTAATTTTGAACATAAAGATTCATCATTTTCTTGGAATGCTTGTTCTTGGAAATAATTGTCTTTACAATTATTCTTCAACTCAGTTGAACTCATTTTATTACACAAGGATACATCTCCTCCGGAAAAGACTTTACTTTGTAATGTTTGATCCTTACATTCCGCAGCAGCTTCAGAATCCAGTTTGTTACATAGACTTTCATCTCCTTGCTCTTGAGCCTTATTACTGATTATCCAATTGACACAAATGGCTTTTATGTCCTTGTTACTAATAGAAGAACACATTTTTTCATCATTCTGTTCAGTAGCTTGACTCTGAATGATCTGATCCTCACAAGATATCTGCATTTCTTTTGAGCTAAGTTTCTTACACAAAGATATATCTTGGTCAGTTGATGCTTTTAATTGGATTATACTATCCGTACACATTAACTCTTGATCCTTAGAACTGAGTTTTGAACATAGTTTTTCATCCATGCCTTCCATTGCTTGATTTTGCCAGATACTATCTTCACAATTTGCTTTAGATTCATCATTCATTTTTCCACAAAGCTGGATGTCATTAGATGCCATTGCTTTATTGAAATTTATATTGTCTTCACAATCTTGTTTAGTCTCTTCTTTACTTATCTTCTTACAGAAGCCTACATCATCGCCTTGAAATGCCTGGTTTTGGTAAACACTATCTTTACAATCATTCTTATTCTCTTCTGAGCTCATTTTATTACAAACAGATGCATCGTTTCCAGAAAATGCCAGATTTTGAACAACCATGTCTGAACAGCTTGTCTTTGCTTCGGGGGAGCTTAGTTGTAAGCATAATTTTTCATCATTCTGCTCAAAAGCCTGATTTTGCCACATATTATCTAAGCAATTAGCTTTTAGCTCTGGATTAGAAATCTTATTACAATAGGATTTATCATTAAACATTGATGCAGTATCTGCATAGCATTGCTGCTCAGCAAAAGTTTTACATTCTTCAAAATAGCCTGCCGTGTCTTGCGGTGAGGCAGATGGTCCTTGTGCTGTTAGTGTTTCTTCTGCACTTTCAGTTACGGCCATGCCAGTTGGACTTTCTCCACTCTGCATACTTAATATCAACACCATCCCAATTAGAATTACAGCTGATATAATGTATAATCTATTTTGTTCTTTAGATAGAAACCTATTTATTGATTTTTTCATAATTCCCCCCCTTTATATATTAATTTAATATGATGCTAATAAAAATTTTGATTTTGGTATTTAATATTATTGGACTACTTTCGAATGGTAAATTATTTTTTGATGAATTCCTGGAACTCACACCATAGTGTTTGTAGAAATCATTAAATATGTTATTATCTTTTTTGAGTTCCACATGTCCAAATTGAATAAACTAGACCTAGGAATTGCAAGTCTAACAATGTCAGTAATGTTAGATTATGGTATTGGAGGTATGCTTTCTAGTCCAACTTTACATGATTATTTTGGAATTCAATTCTCTCAACCAGTACAAACCATTGAGGATGTAATTTATGCAGTTGGAATAACTTATGCTATATTTGCACCTGGAATTAAATCAATGATAAAGAATAAATCAAATACAGATGAATTTGTTTATGAAGGTAATGGTGTTTAATTATTCTTAAGATTGCAAAAACCAAAACTTTTTAATAATACCTTTTGATGAGATAGTTAAAAAGAGGTATGAAATGAGTTTTAAGATTTCTAGAGTTAAGGCAAGACAAGTTCTTGATTCAAGAGGTAATCCAACTGTTGAGGTTGATATTCAAACTAGAATTTGGAGAGGTCGTGCTAAGGTTCCAAGTGGTGCATCAACTGGTAAGCATGAAGCTTTGGAACTTAGGGATGGCGGCGATTTGTATGGTGGCAAAGGTGTTCAGAAAGCTGTTAACAATATCAAAAGGAAGATCGCTCCAAAGATTAAGGGAAAAGATGTTAGAAGACAAAGATCAATTGATAATCTTTTAATTAAACTTGATAATACTCCAAATAAATCCAATTTAGGTGCAAATGCTACATTGGGGGTTAGTTTAGCATGTGCTAGGGCTGGTTCTCATGCAAGCCATATATTGTATTATAAGTATTTGGCAAAATTAAGCAAGAACAAGAAGCTTGTTTTGCCTGTTCCATTTATGAATGTTATTAATGGTGGCGAGCATGCAGATAATAACCTTTGTTTTCAGGAGTTTATGATTGTTCCTTTAATGAAAACATATAAAGATTCTTTAAGGGCTGCTGTTGAGACTTTTCACATTTTAAAAGATATTATTCATAAAAAGTATGGTAAAGGGGCATCTAATGTTGGTGATGAAGGTGGTTTTGCTCCAAATGTTAGAGGAGTTAAAGATGCTTTGAATTTATTGGTTAAGGCTATTGATACTGCAGGTTATACTGGAAAGATTAAAATTGCAATGGATGCTGCAGCATCTTATTTTTACAAAAACGGAAGATATGTTATTAATAGCAAGAAGCTTACTACATCAAAGTTAATTGATTTGTATGAATCAATTATTAAAGATTATCCAATTGTTTCTATTGAGGATCCATTACATGAGGAGGATTTTGAGGGTTTTGCAGAGGTTCTTTCAATTGCTAAGAAAAAAAGAGTTATGGTTGTTGGTGACGATCTAACTGTTACAAATGTTAGAAGGATTCAAGAGGCAATAAAACATAATAGTTGTAATTGTTTGCTGTTAAAGGTTAATCAAGTTGGAACTTTAAGTGAAGCTATTGATGCTGCAAAACTTGCAACTAAGAATAAATGGAAGATTATGGTATCTCATAGGAGTGGAGAGACATCTGATGATTTTATTGCTGATTTTGCTGTTGGTTTGGGATGTGGGATGATAAAGGCAGGTGCACCGGATAGGGGAGAGAGAACTGCAAAGTATAATGAGCTTTTAAGGATAGAAGAAAAACTGGGCAAAAAAGCAGTTTATGGTAAATCAATTCTAAGACTAAGATGACTGATTTTAAGAAATTAGAGGAGTTGTCAACGCAGATTAGAATAGATACCTTAAAGATGATTGCTGCTGCAAAGAGTGGTCATCCTGGAGGTAGCTTAAGTGCTACAGATATTATTACTGTTCTTTATTTTCACGAGATGAATTATAGGGCAGATGATCCTGATTGGCCAGATAGAGATAGATTTATTTTGTCAAAAGCTCATTGTTGTCCTGCTTTGTATGCTGCTATGGGTCATGCTGGTTTTTTTGATGTTAAGGACACATTAACATTTAGAAGTCTGGGATCTCCTTTTCAAGGACATTCATCAAAGCTTCATCTTAAAGGAGTTGAAGCAAGTGGTGGATCTCTTGGTCAAGGTTTGAGTGTTGCTATTGGCATTGCACTAGCAGGAAAACTTGATAAAAAAGATTATCGAGTTTTTTGTATGTTAGGTGATGGTGAGCTTAATGAGGGTCAGATCTGGGAGTCAGCAATGACCGCATCAAAATTCAAGTTAAATAACTTGGTGGCGATTGTTGATTATAATAAAATTCAACTTTCTGGAAAAGTAAAGGACATAAAACCCTTGGATCCACTTGTTGTTAAGTGGAAGTCTTTTGGATGGAATGTTATTGAGATTGATGGTCATGATTTTAAACAAATTGTTTTAGCGTTTAACAAAGCTAGGAAAACAAAGCATAAACCCACAGTTATTATTGCTAATACTGTTAAGGGTAAAGGCGTTAGGTTTATGCAGAATAAATGGGAGTGGCATGGTATGCCCCCTAATGAAGATCAACTTAGAAAAGCTCTAAAGGAGTTAGAATAATGAAAAAAGAATTTGCTAGAAAAGGTTTTGGTGAAGCTCTTGCTGAGTTGGCCCAAGATAATCCTAATGTTGTTGTACTCGATGCTGATTTGTGGCCAAGTACAAAGATCAAACCATTTATGGATAAATTTAGAAAAAGATTTTTTGAGATTGGTATTTCTGAACAGGATATGATTGGAATTGCTGCTGGCCTGAGTTTTTGTGGTAAGATCCCATTTACAAGTTCATTTGGGATTTTTACTCCAGGCAATTGTTATGGTCAGACAAGACTGAGTGTGGCTTTTGCTAATGCTAATGTTAAAATCTGTTCTAGCCACTGTGGGATTGATTTTGGAAAGGATGGAGGTAATGCTCAAGTTATTGAAGATATTGCCATTACTCGAGCTTTGCCTAATTTCACTGTTATTGCTCCTTGTGATTATTTTGAAACAAAAAAAGCAGTGCATTGGGCTGCACGAATTAATGGACCTGTTTATTTGAGATTTGGTAGGAGTAAGTGGCCAATTATCACTAACTTTGAGTCTAATTTTAAAGTTGGCAAAGCTGAGATTATGAGGGATGGTTGTGACGCTACTGTTGTTGGGTGTGGTCTTATGGTTTATAATGCATTAAAAGCTGCAGAGATTTTAAAAGATGAACTTGATGTTAGAGTTATTAATTGCCATACCATAAAACCAATTGATAAAGACACTTTGATTAGAGCTGCAAAACAGACTGGCAGAGTTGTTACTGCTGAAGACCATAATGTTTTTGGTGGCCTTGGAAGTGCTGTTGCAGAAGTTCTTGTGGAAAACTATCCTGTTCCAATGAGGTTTGTTGGTGTTAAGGATAGGTTTGGTCAATCTGGTAAGCCTGATGAGTTGTATAAAGAGTATGGATTAACTCCAGAAGATATTGTTAAAGCAATTAGAGAATTAGTTTAAGTTAAGATTATAATACTACAATTGTTCTATCATTCTTATTTGTCTAACTCTTCTTTTGTGCCTTCTACCTTGGATTTTTTCTGATAAGAAAACACCAACAATTCTTTTAGCAGTTGTGGGGTTTGTTTTTTTGCTTAAGCAAATTATGTTTGCATGGTTTTTCTGTCTGGTTTTTCTTGCCTCTGTTACAGTATGCACCACAGCTGCTCTGATCCCATCTACTTTGTTTGCTGCAATGCTCATTCCAATTCCACTTGAACAAATTAAAATTCCTTTTGTATTGTTTTGCTTTACATACTGAGCAACTTTTAGAGCGTACTTAGGATAGTCATCACCTTTATCATACTCTAAATTTCCAAGATCAATGTGTTTTGTACCTTTTTTCTCTAGATAGTCACTGATTTGAGACTTTAATCTAAAGCCACCATGATCTGCTCCGATTGCGATTAGTTTAGGCATTTTTAAAAAAAACTTTGAGATATCAGATATAAAAAACTTTATAAACCTTTTTGTTTTGACAATGCACATGGTAAAGGTAGGAGTTACCATCTTAAATGCAGATTATGGCAATATGCAAAGTGAAGTAGATAAAGTTAGTAATGCTGATTTCTTACATCTTGATGTTACAGACGGTCATTTTGTACCTAGTCTGAGTTTTGGTCCAAAGATGGTAAAGGATCTTAAAACAAAACTTAAGAAAAATGTTCATCTTATGATTGAGAACCCGGAGTTATTTGTGGACAGTTTTATTGATGCTGGAGCAGATATGGTTATTGTGCATCTTGAAGCTTGTCAAGATCTTGATGCTTTAATTAAACATGTTAAAAAAAGGAAAGTTAGGATTGGCTTATCAATAAAAGCAGAAACAAAACCTTACTGGTTAAGATATTATCTTGAGGCTGTGGATTTAATCCTGGTGATGTGTATTCCTGCTGGGTTTGGTGGACAGAAATTTATGTACAGTTCCCTTGAAAAGATCGAAGAGATAAGGCAGATGAATAAGAAAATAGATATTGCTGTTGATGGAGGGATTAACAAAGAGACCGGTAAACTGTGCGCACTTGCTGGAGCAGATATTTTAGTTAGCGGGACTTTTGTTTTTGCTAGTAAGGATCCAAAAAAAGCTGTTGATATTCTTAAGTCACTTTAACTTTGTATTCAAAGTAGTCATCCCATGGGTTTTCAAGTCTCATCATTTGTTCTACAGTTAATTTTTCAAAGTATCTTCTAAATGGTCTCATTGAATTCCCATGAGCAGAGATTGCAACATTAACTTTGTTTTTCTTTATGTATTTTAATAATTGTTTGATAAATGGAAGTACTCTTTTTTCTACCACTTTTATACTTTCTCCTCCTGGTGGAGGGATTTTATATGACCTATGAATTATATCAAATTCAGATTTACCAACTTCTCTTATGAATTTTTCTCGATCTTTTCCATTTAGGTTATCTATTTTGTGCCAATGCCTTAGAGTTTTGTATGTATCTAGTCCTTCTCTGTTAATGAACCATTTATGTGTTCTTCCTTCTAATTCACCATAACTTCTTTCAAGCATACGATCATCTTGGATTACTGTTTTGCATTCAGGATGATATTTTAGAACTTCTTTAAGTGTGTGTTTTGATCTTGTTAAGTGAGTGTGATAAGCAACTTGGAATTTATTATCTTTTAGTTTTTTTGCCAGCTTTTTTGCACTTCTAATTCCTTTTGGAGATAGTTTTGAATCTTTGTGTCCGCAGAAAATGTGTTTTTGGTTATAAAAAGTTTCTGCATGTCTGAAGATGTAGATTTTTTTGTTCATGAACTATCTCATAAGTTGACTATTTAAAAAGTTTTCTGAACAGAATAAATTTATCAGTATTATTAACTAGTAGCTTCAATTTCTTTTATCTTATTTTTTATGTGTTCGATTGTCTTTTTGTTGTCTTGCTGTTTTAATAGTTCTCCACATTCTGGACATCTAAAGTTAAAATCAACAGAATCATCAAAATTCATTCGCACGCACAGGTTGCCACACATGTAAAATAAGTCAGTGCTGTTTTCATGCACAAGTCTTTGTTTTAATTTATCTATTTGTTCTTTTTTTAGCTTGTCAGCAAGTTCTTTTATGCCTTTTTTGTTAAGTGTGAAGAAAGAGATGTACCAGCCTTTTTGCCGGTCTTTTTTCCGAATATAATGGACAATGTTGTGCTCATGCAGAATATATAGTATATTTCTTACTCTTTGCATATGTAGGTTAGTTACTTCACTTATTTTAAAATCAGAGATATTCTTACGGTCTCGCAAGTAATCAACTATGGGCACAGCTTCCTTTCCTGCCACTTGTTCTACAATTTCAAAGATTCTCTTATTTGTTAGTCTCATCTTCATACAATGAAATTCATTTCTACCTAAGGAACACCTTAGAATCAACTATACCAGCATTTCATATGCTGACCTGCTTTTTATATATTGTATGAACAAATGATATATAAACTTTTTGCTTTAATACTCAAGAAATGGCACTAGATTACCTTCTTTTGAACTTTTTCTCAATTTCTGTTTTTGTTAATTTGATTAAAACTGGTCTTCCATGAGGACAAGTATAAGGAAACTCGGTTTTAGCAAGCTTTTGAATTATTTTTGATATTTCAGGTACAGTTAATGGTTGATTTGCTTTGATTGAGGATTTGCAAGCTTTCATTATCAGAGTTTTTTCTTTTTCTTCATCAATTAAACTCTTTGCTTTTTCAAGTTCCTCGATTAAATCCAGAATTATCTGTGTTCCTTGATTTGGGATAATGACTGGCATTGTTCTAACCACTATTGTGTTTTTTCCAAATTGTTCGACTTTGAACCCAAGTTTAGTTAGAAGTTCCTTATTTGATAAGGTAAGATTATATTGCTTTGGTTCAAGTTCAATTATTAAGGGATCAAGTAGTGCTTGAGTTTGTATGTACTCTCCGGATAACTGACTCATGAATTTTTCATAGTTTATTCTTTCTTCTGCTACGTGTTGATCTATTAAGTATAATGCATTTTCTGATTGCGCCAGGATATAAGTATTATAGAGTTGTCCGATTATTGCCAGATTTGGGAATTTTTCAGTTATGATCTCTTTTTTGTGATCTTGGAGCAAATGCTGAGTTTGTTTTGGTAAATTGTACGGCTTTGATTTCTTTTTTATTTTCTTTTTTGCTACTAAAAAAGTCTGTTTTGATGGTTTCTCATTTATCTCGGGGATTAATTCATGTTCTGTGAGGGTTTGTCTTACAACATCAAATACTGCATTGTGAATTTTTTCTTCTTGGGAAAATTTTATCTTTTTTTTTGCAGGATGTACATTAACATCTATTGATTTGGGTTTGATTATTATTTTTAATATGCAAACAGGAAATCTTTGTGAGTGAGCCAGTGTTCTATATGCATTGTTTAGTGCTTCACTAATGATTTTGCTTTCTATGTATCTGTTGTTTACAAAAAATGTTTGGTGCGTTTTGTTTGGTTTTGTGTTTAATGGTTTACTCATATAACCGGTAATTTTTATGTCACCAAATGAGTAGTTAATTTTTAGCATCTGTTCTGAAGTGTACCTACCATAGATATTGGATATGTTTGATAGTGAATCTGTGGTTTTGGGTGCTATTAGTATCAAATTGTTATCAGATGTTAACTTAAAATATATCTTTGGAAACCCTAGTGCATAGCGAGTTACTATGTCTGTTATTTCTCTTAGTTCTTGGTTTGCTGATTTAAGGTATTTTTTTCTCGCAGGGGTGTTGTAGAACAAATCCTTGACTTCAATTATTGTACCTTTAGAACAACCTGTTTCATTTACTTTCATCTCATTATTTTTGATGTCAACTTGAGTTCCAATTATTGATCTACCTGTTTTGGTTATTAGGGTCATTTCAGAGACTGCTGCAATACTGGAGAGCGCCTCTCCTCTAAATCCAAGTGTTTGTATATTAAACAGATCTTTTGAGTTTTTTATTTTTGAAGTAGAATGCCTTTCTGATGCCTTTACTGCATCATCTTCATCCATCCCAGAACCATTGTCTTTTACTGAAATGTACTCCTTTCCACCATCTCTTACTTCAATTACAATGTTGTCTGCTCCAGCATCTAATGAGTTTTCAATTAGTTCCTTTACTATTGATGCTGGTCTTTCAATTACTTCTCCTGCGGCAATTTTGTTTACAACATCATTATCAAGGACTCTAATTTTTCCCATTATCTGCAAATAGCGAAATAAATTTATATAGGTTTTGGTGATTTTTTTTACAACTTTTTTTGACAACAAAATTCTTTTATACTTAGGTGTGTTTCTTATTGCTGTGAGATTGTGAGGGGATGATCTTTATGAAAAAAATAGCTCTATTTTTAGTATTAGTCTTGTTGTTACCAATTGTTTTCGCAGCACAATCAGATGAGGTTGTGATTAAGAGAATTAGGTTGGGAGATCATGGTGTTGTTAGCGGCACTGAGATGAGAAGCTTTGTTTATGTTAAGAATAATGCACATCACAGACTAAAAGATGGAAGAGTTAGTATTAGATTTATGGATAACGGTTTTTATGATAGTTCTGGTCATTTTGATATTAAGGCAAGAAGTGGTACTGGAAGGAGTTTTCTAAGTTATGTTGATGGTGTTTCTTCTGGAGAGCATCTTGTTAAGGTAACTTACAGATCTGGTAATGTTAGAA
>CAYQPU010000016.1:0-35175 GCA_964419615.1 uncultured Methanosarcinales archaeon
CTGAAGATGCATTAGTAACTGTAAGTGGTATTGCAGCTTCTGACTTTGGTCTTGTAGCAGATAATCTTAAGAAGAATCCTGAAGAAGATCTTAAAAGAACTTATCTTGATTCTGAAGGAAATACAGTTGAAGGAACCACAACATATGTAAGTTTTTCAGGATTAAATTATATTGGAACTACAAGTACTAACTTACCTCCTTTCCCATTAAGAGCAGATGTATGCTATTTATATGGAACCAAGGCGATGTCACAACTTTGTTTTAAAGAAGATTTATATGACTCAAGTGAAGAGAGTTTATGTGTTGTAAGTGAAGATAAAGAAATTTTCAGTTCAAATGCACCTCTTCAAGTTATCAGTTTAAAAGAAAGTGCACGAGGAAATGAAAAAATAGGTTTTACCTTTAAAATATCTCATATGGGAAATGGTGGAATTTTCCAAAAAGGGTCTGAATGTAATACACAAGGAATCACCTTTGAGAATAAAGTATGGGTTGAAGTAAATCTTGTTGGTGGAACTGAGGGAACAGAAGGATTAGAATGTACTGGCCTACAAGATGGAACTGCTGGAAATAATGGATTTGTAACAATGTATAGTGGAGAGAGAGCTGTTACATGTACCATGCCTACATCTGAAAGTGGAGACTTTACAAAACCTGTAGAAATAACACTTGAGTATGATTACAAAGAAGATATTACAACTCAATTATTGTTAAAACATACTGTTGGTTAAATCTAATATTTTTTTATTTTTGTTATAATCTATTTAGATCCAACTAAAGCAAAATAAGCCAATAAAGATTCCAATTGAATAAACTCATCAGAACCTTCAACTATTCTGAACTCAACTTCCCCGCATTTTGTTATAAGTTCCATCTTTTTTGGATCTTCAATCTCAAGGTTATATATTTCACGAAGAATTTGTTTAATAACATCTAATCCAGAAAGACCATAATTAAGAATAGTATCAAGAAGTTTATCTCTAGCTTTTATAAAATTATTATTAATAGCCAAATCTAATATCTCCAGAATCTCTTTTGGTTTAGCAAGTGCAGCAAGTGAAAAAACAACATCTTCTGTAATCTCTTTGCTTAGAGCTGTACTACTTTGTAAAATGTTTTCAAGTCTTCTACAATCACCATTACTAATCTGGAACAATGCTTGTTTTGCTTTTTCATTAATCTTAAGATCTTCAGCTTTTGCTATTTTGTCAATTAATTTAAATATATCCTCTTTTGAAAGTTGTCTAAACCTAAAAATAGCACATCTACTTTGAATAGGATCAATTATTTTTGAAGAATAATTACAGCTTAGAATAAATCTACAGGTCTTTGTGTAATTTTCCATAGTTCTTCTCAAAGCCTGCTGTGCTTCTTTAGTCAGAGCATCACTTTCATCTAAGTAAATTATCTTAAAAGGAACATCTCCAATAGCTTTTGTTCTGGCAAAATCCTTGACCTTATTTCTAATAACATCAATTCCTCTTTCATCAGAGGCATTTAATTCAAGCAAATTTGAATGCCATGCGTCTTTGAATAGTTTTTTTGAAACTATTATTGCTAAGCTTGTCTTACCTGTTCCAGCTGGACCAGAAAATAACATATGTGGCATGTTTTTTTGCTTTACAAATGCTTTAACTCTATAAGTAACATGATCCTGGCCAAGTACATCTGAAAAATCATTAGGCCTATACTTTTCAGTCCAAATTATGTTATTTTCCATAGACATATATAATTAAGGTTTAAATAAAAATCTTTGCATAGAACTAAATAATATCTTCTTCAGCTACAACCATAAAGTCTCCAATAGCAATTACTGCACTAAATGGAATCATGGCATTTCCTTTCTTATCTCTTTCTAACTCAAGTTTTTCAGTGTAGCCTGTTGGACTCTTCAAAACCATGTGAATTAATTCACCTGATTTGGTTTCAAAAATAATATCTCCAACTTCCCCAAATCTTTTTCCTGTCTTACTTACTACAGTCTTTCCAAGAAGATCTTTTGAAAACTTTTTATCCTCTTCTTCCATTTATTCACCTACTTTTTATTTATGGTATGTAATATATAAATCTTTTGAATGCCATATATATCTCATATTTTTTAATAAATTGTCAAAACTATTATAAACCAATAACTAACCCCTCTTATAATGGTAAGAGGATTTATTGATCAAGCTCAGACTGAGTACTGGATTACTAAGGTATTTATGACAGATACAGAGATACCAATAACAAAAGAAAATAGAAGGCAATTTATGATAAAAGCACCTATTTTCATGTTTTTAGTATTCTTACTCAGATTCTTTGTAATGGATAAATTTCCAAACATATTATATTTTGGAGCAATTATCATATTTTTATATATAATAACATATATTGTAACCAAGTTTATCTGGTTTGTTAATGAGAAGATAAGTTCTATTAGCTTATTAGCTCTATTTTTGGGATCAATTCCTTTATTTTTATTAATATTGATACTGTAAAATGATTGTTAAATTATTAGGGATAGGTGATATGATAGCAGCTTTAGCTGTTTTTATAGTATCCTTAAACCCCAGTTTAATTCCAGGGAAAACCATATTTTATATCGTGTCCTATCTAATAATTAAAGGAGGTTTATTTGCTCTTATGGGCAATTTTATTAGTTATATGGATATAATCAGCGGGATTTACATAATTGCCTTGTCAAAAGGCTTTTCAGTGCCTTTGCTGACATTTATAGTTGTGTTGTTTCTTGTTCAAAAGAATATATTTGCTTTCATCTAAAAAATCTCAGTTCATTAGGATAGTTGTATGTTTAAGCTGGATTTTCTCTATCTAGTACGTTTGAAGACTAGAAAGGCTGAAATCATCATCATTTTTAGTTTCATCCTGATTATCAGAATTGTCATTATCACTCATATCTGCATCAAACATCCCAAATACATTATCTCCACTAGAAGGAAAGTCAGGTTCAATTGATGGGTTTTCTCCAATAAACTTTTTTAAGAATTCAATAGCCCTTCTTATTTCAGCACTAGAATCAGTTTTAGTATCTATTGTTATTTTCATAAATCCTATTTTCTGTTTATTATATTTATATCTTTTTATAGTTTATTAAATTAATCATTATTAAGTAGTAAAAATACGCAAGATTTATAAACTTGAACAACAAATTATATCTTGATGGATAAGTAAAATAAACCTTTTGGACAATCCGGACTTCAATTAAAATATAAGTTAGGTTTTTACTTATTTGAGACGTTTGGGTTTAGTATGTTGAGTATCTATGGGGATAACTTACAGATAAAGGTCGAACAAAACCTTAGAGAATATGATGTCTGGTCTGAATCTCTTGGTAATTTTGGTATGTCAGCAATGATTGGATCTACTGTGGGTTTTTTCATATCTGCTTTTAGTGATTTTGATCATAAGTATAATCTTGCAGCACTTTTAGCAGTTGGTGTGGGGATGGCTACTAGTTCAGAAATAATCCCTCCTTTTTTTGAATACCTAAATAATCCTAAAACAGTTGATTTTTTATCAAATTTTTGTCTCAGTGACTTTGTAACAATATCTTCTGCACCATTAGTTCCTTATTTAATTAATGAAGGATTAGATTATGTTTTAGGTTATTTTTCAAGAAAAAAAGATATTTCTGTTTGAGTATTATATTCGTAGTAATATAAATAATCAGAGCACATAATCCTGTTCTGCACGCCAATAATTAATACGATCAGTGCTAAACGCTCTTGCTTCAACCATTGATTGTAAATATCCATATAATCCTCTGATTCCACCAACTTCTTGGCATTCTCTATGATTTACAGCTTCCAAATAAGCATCATGTAAATCAGAGAAAGTAAACTTTCTGTCTCTAACAGATAGACTATACATTAAGGTCATAGCTGTTACTCTATTTTGTTGTTGTGCTTCACTTACTTTAATATCTAAATTTTGTGTATCTGAGGCTGCATCCATTTTATAGATTAATTGAGATTTTATTTTACAATAAGATTTGTTTAATAAAAACAAAACAAAGTTACATTATTTTGCTTTTTGTTGTAATTTTTCTCTTGCACTTTCATACAGATTAATTACAGCTTGTTTAATTCCTCCAGAATTATCAATGTATTCCTTAACATCATCTATAAACATTCTTAAAAGAGGGAAATCTTGATCATATACCATCATCTTTTTTATGGGACTACCAAATCCATAACGTGGACTCATAGCACAATACAATCCATCCCCCATTGGAACAAAACCTGTTGGTTTATTTACTTCTTCTTCTAAAGTTTTTTTGTCACTCATTTTAATTATTAAAAAATAATTGAAGAATAAATATGTTTTGGAAACTCTTAATAAAAAATAGGTAATAATTAACTTTGAGCAATTTCTCTGTATTTAATCATGTTTTGATATAATATTTTTACGTGTAGAGGAGCACTCCATTTAGGTGTTCTTGTTTGTTTACCAAAAATACTCATACAATGTGCTTGATTTGCAGGGACATCTAGAGTTCTAGCAAAATATTCTTGAAGTTTATTGGCCATGAGTTTCTTGGATACAATATCAGAATTTGAATCTGCTATAGTTTGTGCTTTCATATATTCACTTCTTGTAAATGCATTCTCAAAATATTCAATTGCAATTCCAGGATCAGCAACTATATCTACAAGATTTTTGTGTGGTAGGGCTGCTGGAATTGGTAATACCATCTTTAGTTTTCACCTTTTGCAACTTTTATTAAATCATCCATATTATATTTTAGACAAATCAACTGATATATAAATATTTGGATATAGGATCACTATTAAGTGAATAATATATAAAAGGCAGAAATTTTTTCTTTTAAGCCTTTCCATAATAATTTATACTTGTTTATCTCATTAAATGTAATGAGATCTCCTAATTATTCAAGTAATCCTTTAACTTTTATTAGACTCAAACATCATCAAATGGTAAGAGTAGCTCTTATTAATGGATTATCTGATAAAAATGCATTTAGTAGAGAATATCATAAAATAGTCAATTCATTATTAGAACCCTCAGATAGAGTTAGGGGATTTCAACCATTAAAAGATACAAGGGCTTGTGGATCAATACTTAGTACAACACAAAGAACTAAAAAACAAGATGATTACTTGAAGGGATTGCTCACTAGATTGGGATTTTTAAGTGAATTATGGAAAGATATGCCTTATGATATTCTTGAGCAATATAATATAATTCAAGATGTAGATAACTTAGATGATCTTGTTGAAAAAGCAATGACACTAACTCCTTTTGGAGTACTTAAAGTGCCAGAAGATATATTTCCAGAAGGTGATTGGTTAAAACATATTCCATTGGCTAATAAATTATCCTTAACATCAAAACCAAATTTGACAGCATTTGCATATAAACATGGAATAGAACTACCTGAAGCTTTTATTGAAAATGGTTATGTATCAAATGAATTGTGGGATACCATTGAAAGTTATGGATATACCTTAAGAACAGCATTATCTAATGCAATAGGAGAATTAAGAATCAAACCTGATAATCTAATATCTACAGTCTCTTTTAAGAATCGTTCTAGAAAAGAAGAAACTAGGTTAAAACTACATGATGTAATTGAAGCACTTGAAAGATTTGTTCACCGGCATATGAATGGAGAAGAAATTATTTTTAGATTAGAAGAAGGAAAATATTCTGGTACTGACTCTGCTCGTGTTCCAAAAAGACTTCCAATTAAACGTACTAAAGATCCAATACAAGCAGAGTATTTTAATCTAGTTGAGGTTCATTATATGCCTGATTTTTTTGAGTCAGGTGATCAAGCTGGTTGGTTACATACTCTACCTCACTGTTCTTGTCCTTATAGTGTTAATCTGAGGAATTTTGAAGAAAAGAACCAAGATTCAAGAAAAGTGGTTTGGAATTGGGATCCACATTCAATGGATATGGTTTTAGAAGTATTGTATAGAGAAGATGGTACTAATGCATGGAGACTGCCAAAAAATCCTGTACCAATTGTAACTCCCAAATTTATCCAATTTAGTGATGTTTTAAGATATAATACATATGTTGAGACAAAAGGAGGAAGAAGACCTTTACATGAAACAGAAATAGAAATCACTTTGTTTGAGTATGCAAAAAAATATGTATTTAATGCAATGTTTTGCAAACCAAATGAAATTCCAAATGATATAATTGATATGGATTATGTACTGGATCCAATGTATTTTACAGCTGACAAATTAGATATGTTGTAATAATAAATAAACAAATTAAAAATTAAGCAGCAAAATCTTCATCATCATCAGGGCCATAGCTTGGAATAGCTGCTTTGCTGATTATCATCACATCACCAATGCTTTTTACAAGCTGGTGTGGAACAATAACTCCTTTTGCACTTCCTAGTATTTTACTTAGAAAAGAATTTCTTGAAGCTTTAACTCTCCACCCAAAAACCTTGTTTTTGGTCAGAATTGCTTCTTCAACATCACCAAAATAATCACCACCATCAGTAAAAACCTTCATATCATAACTTTCTGACACTTTTTTCATCTTTAACATGCGAATCCCTCCATGAGTATAATATACAAATAATATGCTAAGGCCATATATAAATTTTTCCTAATATTTGAAAAATGATCATTTTTCTATTTTTCAATAACTCTTGGCAAAATAAGCTTTATATTTAGCAGGTTTTCCACAATGGACACATTTTCCTTTAACATTTTTCTGCCCAAAAGGAATATTCAAGCTCTTTGCACCACCAGACTTGTCTTTAATCAAGTCTTCACACTCAACATCACCACACCATAATCCAAAAGCAATTTTATTATCTTTAATTATTTCTTTAAACTGCTTAAAATCATCAGTTTCAACAATGCTATCATTTAAGAAATTCTTGGCTTTTTTAAACATAGTATCTTGGATATCATCAAGCATTTGATCAACTTCTTTTTTTATTGAGTTGATTTTAACACTCTTTTTTTCACCTGTATCTCTTCTAACCAAAACAACCTGCTTTTTTTCCAGATCTTTAGGACCTATTTCAATTCTTATTGGAATTCCTTTAAGTTCCCACTCATTAAATTTCCAGCCAGGAGAATAACCATCTCTATCATCCAGAATTGAATTAAACTTCTTAAGAGTTTTATTTATCTCATTTGCTTTTGATAAAACCTTTTCTTTTGTACTCTTGAAAATAATTGGGACAATTACAACTTTATGCACCGCTGCTTTTGGAGGGATAACAAGACCTTTATCATCTCCATGAGTCATAATCATCATCCCAATTGATCTCATGGAAAGTCCCCAAGAATTCTGCCATACATACTGTTTTTTCTCATTCTCATCTGTAAATGAGATATCAAATGCTTTTGCAAAATTCTGACCTAAAAGATGGGATGTCCCAGCTTGAGCAGCTTTTCCAACTGGTAAAAATACTTCAACACTTGTTGTGAAATCAGCTCCTGCAAATTTTTCTTTTTCAGACTTGTCTCCTTTTAAAACAGGGATAGCTAAAAGATCAGTATATATTTGTTCATAATAATCCAAAATCTGTAAAACTTCTTTTACAGCTTCTTTTCTTGTAGCAAATATTGTATGTCCTTCTTGCCAGAGAATTTCTCTACCTCTAACAAAAGGCATAGGATCTTTAAACTCCCATCTTACAATATTATTCCATTGATTAAGTCTTATTGGTAAGTCTCTATGACTCTTAACCCATTGTCTGTAAGAATCAGACATTATAGTCTCAGAGGTAGGTCTAACTGCAAGTCTTTCATTAAGTTTATTACTCCCACCATGAGTAACCCATGCTACTTCTGGAGCAAATCCTTCAACATGTTCTGCTTCTTTGTTGAGCAAAGACTCAGGAATAAGCAAAGGAAAATAAGCATTTTTTATACCAATTGCTTTTATTTTCTTATTAAAAAACTCTTGAATCTTTTCCCAAATCTCATATGCTGTGGGTCTATAAACCATACAACCTGAAACTTTTGTATAATCAGCTAGTTCTGCTTTGAGTATAACTTGTTGGTACCACTCACTAAAATTCTCTGATTTTTTAACAGTAATTCCTACTTCTGTTTGTTTTTCTTTCATCTTAACCTCATCAATCCTTGGTTTTATTTAAAGTTTTTGCGAATCTAACCTCCTTTTCAAGTAACTCTTGTTAAAACCAAAAGGTACATAGACTGCAACATTAAGCCTATTTGAGTTCTCCATTAATAACTTTTGACCATCTAAATTATCATATCCCATGAGTCCTTGAAGCTCAAGATCCCTATAGGCTGCATGATAAAGTCTTTTTATTACAAAAGTTCCAACAGCAGATTTTAATCCTCCTTGTTTCCAATGTTCATGAGTTATTTCAATTAATTCATGAAATGTTTCATCTGTATCAGATTCAGATTGTTCAAGTGTTGTTTTATAACCATTTCCATTTTTCTCATAACAACTCCCTGTTACAATTCTAAAACCAATGTTTCCAGTATGTTCAGCAATTTGGATTAGTTGTTTAACATCTTGCTTTGTTCTTCTCAAACCAGTTTGTACTGCTAGTCTGAACACTTGATTAGTACTCAATAATTCTTTAGCAATTTCAATTGTTCCGTCAACATAATCTTTACTTTCCATGTCAATCTCTAATAATTGTCCGTGTTCAGTGCAATACCCGCAAAGTTCAATTATGTTGGAAAATGCAAGATTCCAATCCGAAGTAAGTCCCATGCTAGTTGGTTTGATTGATATTCCAGTTAGTATTCCTTTTAGGAATAACATATCACTCAACTGCTTGTACATATATAGGTTGGAAGATTGATAAGAGTCTTCACCAAGACAATTAATCAAAGCCTTAATTCCATATGATTCCATCTCTTCTGCTACTCTTACAACTTCTTCTAATTTTACTCCGCCTGTAAATCTCTGTTGTGCTCTTTCATAATCTCCTTTTGTGTAATCTGTTGTTCCTAGGAACACAACCAGCATCTAGCGTGCTTTTGTCCTCATTTTTAATTGTTAGTTTCATTTTATTTTTTCCTCCATTTAATATGCAGATGTCTATATCTTCATTATAACACTGCCCCTAATAATAACATTAATAACTATAAAACAGGCTGCAGCGTGGGTATAGCTAAAGAATTTGATTTAATAGTGTAATAACTAAAGCAAAGAATACTACCTAGGAACACAATCACTTTTGTTCATCTTAACATATGGTAATCCAACTGAATTTATATTTATTTTGTTTTTGACCAAAACTTTTAAATAATCCTAATGTAAAAAATGGTCTTATGGAGCAAAAGTGGGTAAATAGCATTATCTTTATTTGTATCATTCTGGTTGTTTTCCAAGTATTATCAACATATGTACATTATGCAAATCAACCTAAACCTGATCCTTTGTTAGAGAAGCCAGAAGAAGTACAAATACAAAATGAAGAAGTTAAGGATTTAGCAGATCCTGTAGTCCATTTACCAGAAACACATCAGATTTTACTCTATGAACAATCAGTTGATCCTGAAAATGTCATAATCAAAAAAGGAGATACTGTTAAATGGACAAATATGGGGAAAAATAGAAGAAGATTCTGGATTAATGAAGAAATTTATTCAGATCTATTGGAACCAGAACAAAGTTATGAATACACATTTGAAAAATCAGGAGATAACATCTATAGAGATGTGTTTAATGGTTTGGTTAGGGGTAACATAACTGTTGAGAAAAAAGAGATTGATCAATTAACAGGAAATTTAATGAAAAACATACCTCCCAAATACAAAAACATTGTTGGTGCACAACTATTGCTTCTTTTGTTAGGTCTTGCGTTATTTGTTTATCCTTATAAAACAAAGAAAACTAAAAAGACGAAATCAAAAAAGAAATAAATTTACACCTTCTTTTTTACCGTTCTTCTTGGACCTCCTGTTTTGTAAACTTTTTTGTATCTCTTCTTCTTTCTATCAATAGGGTAACTGTCATCTACCATTAATATACTCAATATTATAAAACTTTAAATATTCTTTTATTTAATATTTATATGACATGGCAAGATTATTCTTTGGAATAATGTATTCAGATCAGACTGTTCTTTTGAAAGTATTAACCAAACTAAAAGTCCAGCATGGGATTACATTAAAGGAAAACAAAGAATTTGATTTTGATTTCACAAATTACTACTTAAAAGAATTTGGGGAAAACCTAAAAAAAATATTTGTTGTATTTGACAAGCAAATAAAGTTAAAGGATTTGGTTAAAATAAAAAAAGATTCAATCCAACTTGAAGCTGAATTCAAAACTAATAAAAAAAGAGTAATCAACATTGATCCTGGTTGTATTGGAAACAAAGTGTTGGTTGCAACAACAAAAAATCTTTCACATAGAATTCATATTGGTGATAACATTTATTATGATAAACAATTAGAATTAAAAAATAAACCAATCACATTTAAGACAACTTTTGCAGACTACAAAAAATCAAAAGAATTCTTTTTTAAGATTTCTTCTTTGTAGTCTTTTTCTTAGTAGATTTCTTTTTTGTGGTTTTTTTCTTTTTACCAGGTCTTTTTCTTGTTTTCTGTTTCAGCTGATTTATTTCTTGTTTTGTTAAGATTCCTGTTTCTTCAACAAGTTCATAAAAATGACCTTCGACCATCCCCGCGACTTTTTTATGAGATTTGACAGAATGCCTCACAATATCCTTAGCCATTTTTTTTGCTGCTTTCTCATTTAATCCATAATGCTTTTTCAAATCTTTTGTAAGAAGTTCTACTCTGTCCTTTCCAATATGTGCCAACCCAAATCCCGCTTTTATTATTGTTCCAAAGATATCCATTTTTATCACCTCTTATTATCCCTTACACAATATAAATAACTTTCTCTTTCAATTAACCCTATGTTTCAAAATGTACAAAAGGATTATTAAAGCTAGCCCCAGTTCAATATAACCAATATGAATGCCTCTAACCATAATTTCTTTTTCGTTTACTAATAAATAAGTTGAAGACACAATTAGTACTGCTGCAATAATAGCCAAAGCTTTTACCAAATCACTATAATAATTAGCCATTCCCATTCTCTTAACAGAAGATTCATCAAACTTCACATTAAATCCTCCTGATTCTACTTTTTCAATAACTTTCATCAAGTGATTAGGAAGATGTTCATAATATTCTCTATTCTTCTTTAAATCAATTAATGTTTTTTCAGCTAATTTGACTGGGTCATATCTTGAAACAATCATCTTCTCAAACCAAGGCTTAAATAATTCCTCTGCATTAAATTCAGGATAAATCTGTAAACCAATACCTTCAAAGTCAAGCAAAGCTTTACCTACTAATACAAATTCTGATGGAAAAACAACTCCCTCTCGTGAACCAATTTTAATTAAGTCATACAAAGACCTTACAAAACTTGCTTCATTTACTGACTTTCCATACCAATTTTCAATAATTTTTTTGCCTTGTTCTCTGAACTGTTCTTCATTAGAATTGTCTGTTTGTTCACATATTTTAACAGCTCGATCTAAAACTGATTTAGTATTATGTTCAATAATATCAATAAAAAATTCACATATTTCCTTTCTTAAGTCAGATTCCAAAATTCCAACAATTCCAAAATCAAATAATAATGGCACTTCTTTTTTTAAAACATAAATATTCCCTGGGTGAGGATCCCCATGAAAGAACCCATCCTCAAAGATCATTTTTCCAAGTGCATTAGCCAAATTTTCAGCAAATCGCTTCTTTTTAGTTATTGTATTAAATTTGTAATCTTTAATGTGGGATCCCTTAACATACTCCATTACCAATAATTTATCTGTTGTAAATTCATCATATACTTTAGGTATCCTTACATTTTCCCCAGTCATATTTTTTCTAAAACGTCTCATGTATTTTGCTTCTTGACAAAAATCTAACTCTCTAAAAGTCCAATCTGCAAATTCTCTTACAATATCAACTGGTCTAATATTTTTCAATGATTTATTATGTTTCTCAAGAATTTTGGCAATAAAAAAGAAGATATGAATATCCTTTGTCATTAGTTCTCTAATCAGCGGTTTTTGAACTTTGATTACAACCTTTTTGTTTGGTTTTAAGGTGGCCAGATGAACTTGAGCAATAGAGGCAGAAGCAATTGGTTTTTCATTGATGTCAACAAAAGTGTCCTTTATCTTTTTACCTAATTCTTTTTCAATTACACTTTTGATCTTGCTAAATTCTATTTCAGTGGTATGTTCCTGTAATTTCTCAAACTCTTTAATATATTCAGGTGGGACCAGATCTGGTCTAACACTTAATATTTGACCAAGTTTAATAAAAGTTGGGCCAAGCCTTTCAAAAGCTTGTCTTAATCTAGTAGCTTTAGACCTTCTTATTGATCTTTTAGCTCTATTTGCTTTATTAGTCTCTTTTACTCGAGAATGAAACTTAAGATCCTTAATCAAGTAATCAAAACCTTCTTCAAAAAAGACTCCTAATATCTCATCAAATCTTTTTATTTCTTTAATATCCCTAATTAGGTGAGACATAATCTCATTCATAAAATATGTGTATAAAAAGGTTGTGGAATACTATGTGTATTCCAAACATCTGGAAATTGTCAAGAATCAAATATTCTTGATCATGAAGATAATTCTTTGAATTCTGACACTTAGTTTTCCATTTGGTTTTGAAAGTGAGCCTGCAGGGATTCGAACCCCGACTAAGTGGTTTCCTCAGTAAAAACTACCGAAGCCACTCGTGCTTTCCATTACACTACAGGCTCATAAGCTGATTTAGGATCAAATTTTCCACTTAATATATCTTTTCTGTTTTGGTAATTTGTATTAGGTGGACAATGTCCAAATCTTTTCCATATTAAATATCTTGAATATTTGTAGTGGTTACTTGAACCAATTAAACTCATCCATTTGTTGATTGCATTGATACCAGTTATTTGGAGTTTATATTTTAAGCTTTCTGTTTCTTTTTTTGGTGTGCAATTATATAACTTGCATTTCAGACTTATTCTTTCTGACAAAACTTGAATTCCTTTTGCTAATGGTTTGGAACATGTAGTAAACATAATTCGAGGATAATAATTAAATTTCTGCTGAAATCTGCTTTTATTTTTAACCTTTCTATCAAATGTAAAGCACCCATCTGTATCACAGTAACCTCTTAGAAACGCACACCAAATCTTAGAATAATTACTATTTACAACTTGTTTGGGAATTTCAACAATAGAACTTTTTTTCCCAGAGGGAAATCCAAATTCAATTAGATTCTTTATTAATTCTCCACTACTTGTCCTAAACCCATAAGTGTTCCTGGGAAGATAATATCTTCCTTTTAATTTCAAGTTGAAAGTTCTATTAAATAAAGGGATTACATGATTATCATAATATTGTTTCTCATCAATGTGACCACTTAAATCAAATTCTTTATGTTTATTTTTATACCTCAAATAACCATCTCCTGCATGAATTCCACAAATCTCTGACAGTTCAGGACTTATTGTATATTTCATACTTGTCATTTTAATCACACATTCAACTTTGATTGAACTTTAATAAATGATTTTCTAATGGTTCGAAAATTATAATTTTAACATTCAATTTTTTTGTAAGATTAAACATAAGATCAAGTTATGAGAAATAAGTTAATAAGTCCCACGTCTTAATGTCCAGTGGATTACCTTATCTATATATATATAATTATCTTACTGGCTCAAAAACAGAATTGAGAATTATCTATATAAATTTAATTGAAATAATAAAGTAAAAAAAATTATTTCTTAATTAGGGTGATCTCAATTGTAGAAACCCTAACATCTTTACCTTCTTTGTTTTCAAATTCTTCTGAATTTATTTCTATGTTAGTAATCTCAGATTGTCCCAGTAAAAACCTCTTAGTTGCAACTTCAGCCACATCAACTGCCCTTGAAATAAATTTACCTCTGGCCTTGATAGTAACTTCTTTTGCATTTTGCACAGTGAACTGCATAACTACAGCAGTTACATAGTTCATAAAAGGCTTGTTGCCAACAAAAATAGAGTTGTCTGCAGCCATTTCTCATCCCTCCTTAGCTCTTTGTTTTTACTAATCTAGTAACATAACCTGCAATAACGTTTCTGAGCTTTTTCGATTCTACATCTGTAAACTTTGTAACTATTTGTTTATTTTCTTCAAAATCTTTCTTAAACTCGCTTCCGTGCTCATTTACGAGCTCATTAGAGATTCTCTTTGTCAACTTTGTTTTTATTCTTCCCATGTTTCTATATGTAAGGAGTCAAATTTTGTTTATAAACCTTTCGGCGTTTCGGCTGAAAATATTGTTTTTACAGGCTCAAAACCTTAAATCTGAAGAGTAAACGTTCTTAAACTAAAAAATACCGAAAGATATATATATATATATATATGAAATCATTACACAGTAGTAAAAACAATGGTGTTTAATAATGAAATTTAGATTAATTATATTTTTGGTATTAATACTCCTAATTAGCACAACTGTGCAAGCATTAAGTTCATATACTGTTTTAGATAATTCACTTTCTTCATGTTCTTGTATAATAATCTCAAACCCTATTTTTATTGAGAATATGGGTTTATCTATGGAATTTTATTCTGTAACTCAAGAAGGAACTGCTGCGGATTGGGCAAAGGTATTTCCAGCAACATTAAGCCTAAAACCTGGAGAAACCATTGAAATCACCAATTTAATTAATCCACCTTGTGGTGTTTTTGGAAATTATGAATTAATAACAAATATTGTGTCCACAAATGATCAGAGATCATTTAAACAAGATATTGAATTAAATAACTGTGCAAATTATAAAATCTCAGCTGGCACACTTTCAAAACAGGGATGTAGCTGTGTTTCTTATGAATTTGATTTTTGGATAACAAATACTGGAAATTATGATGAAACATTTGATCTTAGTACATCCAAACTGTCCCAATATTCAACAGTAACATCTCCAATCATGTTAGCACCAGGAGAGTCTGAACAAGTAGTAATTTACATAAGTCCCTGTGAGGAATATGGGAAACAGGATTTAACTGTTAATATTGTTTCAGATATATCAAAATTTAAAGCAGAAGTTCCAATAAGTTTAGAATTAGAAAACTGCCAAGATACACAAGATACAAATTCAACTCAAATTAATAAGAAAGATATAATCTCAAATGGGAAAAAAGTTTTGTTAGGGATGATTGCGTTCTTTGGGCTGATTCTTTTGATATTAGTCTTAATATTCATTATCAAACCAAAGGCAAAAACTTACTACAAAAAAATTAAAATAAAACCATCTAAAAGAAAAAAGAAGTTTCCTTGGAAAAAAATTCTATTAATACTTCTTATTTTACTAGCAATAAGTGTATTTGCATTAACTATGTTTAAGCTAATTAAATACTTACTAAATACTCTTTCACCAATAACACCAATTATTCCAACAAATTTTACAAACAAAACATCTCCAGTAAAATCCATTAAACCAAAAATATCTGGTTTTCCAGTAATCTTTTTGAAAAGTGTTTTTAACTTTGTAAAAAACTTGTTAATTAAATATTACCCATACATGCTTTTAGGATTAATAGTTCTTGCAGTCATAATTTTGGTTTTAACTCTAATTAAGAAAAAGAGAAAATAGTTTGTGGATTATTCCCACCATAAATAAGATAATAACAACCGTTCTTAATAATAATCCTGCTTTGATTGAGTACTCCGGTTTTCTATCTCCCTTTGTTTGAGCCTTCTTGTGCATAAGGACAATTAAAGTTCCATTAATTCCACCAATTATAACTCCTGAAATACCTATCACTTGTATAAAACTTGTTAAATTAGTTACAGATATGATAAAAGGAATAATGAGTGTAAATAAAAAAGCCTGATTTTTGGTTTTCTTAAGATCATACTCAAACATTTCCATTAATGCTACAGCAGACACAATAAAAGAAGCAATCATTCCACAAAGTGCAAATAGATTACCAAAAATAAACATATGCTTACCAACATATTGTCCTATTGCAATTGTGGCTATCCTTTGATTTGAATCAAGTGAATTAAATCCGGATGTTCCAACAATTCCTACAACAATTATTGTAAATGCAATATACACAATAACTGGAATGAGCATTCCCATAAAAATTGATTTTTTCAGTGATTTCTTGTTTTTTATGAGTTCTTCTCTCATTTCAGGAATAGCTGAAGTTCCCATGTAAGCAAATAAAATCACACCATAGGGAACTAATAATTTTGTTAAATCAAAACTCTTTAAATTTGCTGGATCAACTTTACTTATTCCAAAACCACATATCAATACAACACAGATTATGATTAATGTTGTAAGAATAACCTCTGATTTTTCCAGGCCCTTAATCCCAGAATAAACAATAAGTGATCCTATCACAAAGAAACCAATACTAAATCCTAAGCTTGAGCCTCCAAATATGGCTTGCATAGATATTCCAATTCCTATAATATATGCAATCAAAGCGCCATAAGCTCCAATTATCATTGAAACTGAGGCTATAGTCTTTCCAATCTTCCCAAGGTATTTTTCAGCATATCCTGTAAGTTGATGAATTCCTTTTGTTCTAAGAGTAACTTCACCATAGAGCATGTAAATTATCAACACTAAAGCTCCAATCAATAATAAATCAAAAATTCCAGTAAGTAATCCTGCTTGAGAAACAACATAAGGAATACCAAGCACACCAGCTCCTATTACTGCTCCTGCTAGAGTTGATATTGCCTGCAAAACCTCTTTTTTTCCCATAGTAAAAATGGGGACGCAGGGACTTTCAAAACCTTTTAATGGCTTGAGTCGTGGCCATCTTGTGTTTATAAACGCCACGTCATGGGATTTTAATCCCATTACTTTTGGTCAAGCTTTTGCTTGCGTAGCAAGGAAAAGGTTGATTTGAACCCCGATCCATTGGTGTCTTCATCCGCTGATACACCAGTAGTTCTTCACAGCTTTACGCTCAGCGCTCCTCTGGAGCCAATGATGATAGTATCCCCAAGATCAATATTATTTGACCTTGACCAGGTTACACCACGTCCCCCTGCAGACAAAAAATCTTTGGATATATATAAATCTTATTGGTTAGTAGCGTATTATTTATATTCACAGATCAATTATTAATAATCTGGGTAATCAAAATAAATTGGTGAAATAATTGTTTGCAAGATCAAAACAAGACATAGACACAAGCATAATTGATGTTTACAATAAGCTAATCTCCAAAGAAATACCTAATAAGGTAATCTCAGGTCTTCCGCAAGATACGCAGAGTACGGCAATTTTACTTTTGGCCAGAATTAAACCCAATTTTTTACTTCAATTTGTTAACCCTAGTGATATATCAAACTTAGAAGAAATTTACAAAGACATTGATATAGTCATAAAAACATTTGAACATGAGGGCTTATCTTTTCAGATAATAGGCACCAAAGAAAAAGAAGTTAATAAGCTTTATGATCTACATATAATGCAAAGCAGTAATAATACAAAAATTCAAGTTAAAGCCACTGAGCAGATAGGTAGATTATTAGGTTATCCTGTCTGTTGTACTTACAAGTCAGATATACCTGATTTTCATTTTCACAAATATTCTGATCTTTTAGATCCTAATGGATATTTTTTCAAAATAAACAGTCCTTGGCCATTTTACACTAATAACTTTACACCATTTAAAACAACTCATCATTGTCCATGCTCACCAAGGTGTCAAAAAACAAGATTATTAAGCTCAAGATCACTAAAGGTTGAGCAGCTTGTTAATAAAATGTTTACAGAAGACAAGATAAAACAATATATCTTATCAAAATCAGGCTTTGTATTAAAGTTTCAAGATTATTTATTCACTCATTTTTATGCAGCAAAAAAACAAGACAAACTTAGAATAAAATCTGTGAAAATGTCAGTAACAAGACCTGACAAAAACAAAACCCATTGTAAGGATAATTATTATTCACGTATTAATCTTATTAAATCATTATCAATAAACAGTATAATTAATGTAACAGATCAACAGATCATTCTTGAAAAAGGAGATAAACAAATCATATATAACAAAAAGGACAAATCTGACGGAGTTTTAATTGAATACACTCCTCATGTTAAATGAATTAAGATCTACTTAGTAAAATTTAGCCTGCAACGCTAAACACATAATCAATCTTTGGATCATTTAGATACTTGTAAACAAACTCTTCTAGTTCTTTTTTATGACCTGCTCCAACCACAGCAAGAATTTTTTTGTTTGGTTCTTTCATTACAATCTTAGCAAGTTTTTTTGCCATGTACCTATTTCTATCATCAACTAAAACTTTATATATTTTTGGATACCTCTTTTTAAGTTCAAGCATCAGTTTTTCAATAAGTTTTGCATCTGGCACTTTTGTTAAATCAAACTTATTAATACTCTCTGTAAGATCATCTCTTCCTAACAGACCCTTAACAATATCTCTGAATATTCTCCATTTTTCTCTCCAGTCCATTGCTTTTGAGAATCTTTTAAGAGTGACTTCAATATCTTGATCAATAAGGGCTATCTTAATTTTATTTTTCTGTGCTAATTTTGCTGCAGTAAGCATTTCTTCACCTGGTCTAATCCCAACTCGCCTTCCTAGTTTCTTTTGAACATAACTTCCAATAATAGAAAACAAAAAACCATTTAAACCAACTCTTGGAAGAGCTGCTAAGCTTATACCTCTCTGTTTTTGAAAAAGAGCAACAAACCTTTGTTTGTCAAGCTCAAGAGCAATAATATCTGGTTCTAGCTCATTTACAGCATTTTTAATCTCCTTAATACTTTGAGCTGCAATATGTGATGTACCTATGATAGTTAAATTATCCATAAAATATGGGCAACCTAAATACTAATATAAATCTTGGGATAATCTTCATATTTAACTTTCCTTAAAATATTCTATTGTCTTTTTTAGACCTTCTTTAAGAGAAATTTCTGGTTCCCAACCAAGATTTTCTTTTGCTAGAGTAATATCTGGTCTTCTTCTTAATGGATCATCTTTTGGTAAAGGCTCAAACACAAATTCTGATTTTGACCCAATTAAATCTTTTATAGCCTGTGCTAGTTCAAGCACAGTGACTTCAGAAGGGTTCCCCAAATTAATTGGTCCCATGTGTTCAGAATTAATAAACATATTAAGTCCTCTAATCAAATCTCCAACATAACAAAAAGACCTAGTCTGCTTTCCATCACCATAAATAGTAATTGGTTTACCCTGCAAAGCTTGATTGATAAAATTTGAAACAACTCTGCCATCGTTCTTTTGCATATTTGGTCCATATGTGTTAAATATTCTTACAATCTTAATCTTAGTAGTATGTTGTCTATAGTAAGACATACACAGTGCTTCACCAAATCTTTTGCTTTCATCATAACAACTCCTAACTCCAGTTGGGTTAACATTTCCCCAATAACTCTCTTTTTGAGGATGAACTTCAGGATCCCCATAAACTTCAGAAGTGCTGGAAAAGAAAAAAACAGCATTCTTTTCCATTGCAAGCTTTAACAAATTATTAGTTCCAAGTGAATTTGTGAGCATAGTATGAATAGGTGCTGATTGATAATCAGGTGGACTTGCTCTTGAAGCCAAATGGAAAATCTGATCAATCTCCCCTTTAATTTTAAAGGGTTTAATCACATTCTGATTAATAAACTCAAAATTATCATTATCATTTTTTACATTAGCTTTGCTTCCAGAACTAAAATCATCAGTGCAGATAACATAATTTCCTTTGTCAAGTAAATATTTACACAAATTACTCCCTAGAAAACCAGCTCCACCTGTAACTAAAATCCTTTTCATTTAAACCACTCCACTGTCCTTTTTAATCCTTCATCCAACTTAATACTCGGCTCCCAACCTATCATCTCTTTAGCCAGGTTATTACTTAAAAATATCCTCTCAACTTCTCCTTTTATCTCAGGTCCAAATTCACATTCAATATCTGAGCCAATAATACTTTGAATTTTTTTAAATAATTCAATAATACTGATCTGCTCTCCTTTTCCAACATTAATTATTAGGTTATTGTTAGTGGAATTTAGGGCAAGCAAATTTGCTTTAGCAATATCCTCAACATAAATAAAATCTCTTGTCTGTTCTCCTTTTCCATTAATAATACAATTTTTCCCATTTAGCATATTGTTGATAAATATAGATACTACTCCTGCTTCACCACCTTCTTGCCTTGGACCATACACATTTGCATATCGCAGTGATGTGTATCTAATCTTACAAGCAGTAAAATAATAATGCAACAAGAGCTCAACAGCGTACTTTGAGGCGCCATATGGACTTAGTGGTTTAATTGAGTGATTTTCATCACAAGGTAATTGTTCAGGTTCACCATAAATCGCACCGCCTGAACTAGCATAGATAAAGTGTTTAACATTATGCTCTTTACAGCACTCTAACAAATTGATACTTCCCAATATATTAATCTTTGAATCTAAAACAGGATCCTTTATTGAATCTCTAACATTAATCTGAGCAGCGTGATGACAAACAACATCGGGTTTTTCTTGCTTAAAAATCTCACTTAATCCCTTAGAACAAATATCTCTTAGGTACAACTTTGCTTTTTCATTAACATTTTTCCTTTTCCCTGTACACAGATTATCAATAACAACTACTTTGTGACCTTCTTTAATGAAAATATCAACTACATGACTACCAATAAAACCAGCTCCTCCTGTAACTAATATTTTCATTTTTTGTTAAATTCTTCTCTAGCTTTTTCTAATGCAGAATGATAGCCTATATCAAACCAATTTCCTTTATACACAAAACCACTAAGATCTTCATTAACAAGTAGCCATTCCATAAAATATCCCATCTTGTCTGGCTTGTTACCTTGCTCAAGGTACTTTGAAATCATCCCAACTTTATTTTTTGGCAACAAGTAAATCCCCATTGAAGCCAAAGTTGATTTAGGAGATTCTGGTTTTTCTTCAAATTCAATAATCTTATTATTATCATCTAATGTAACCACTCCAAGCTGTTTTGCATCTTCTTTGCAGCCAACATCATATAATGCATTTATTATACTTCCATTTTCAATAAAAAAACTATGTACATCTTCTAATTGGAAATCAAAAAGATTATCTCCTGCAATAACAATCAAATCATCATCTACCCTAGCTTTGTCAATCACAAATTGAATATCTCCAATTTGACCTAATCTATCCTCATTAGATATTGTACCATCATTAAACACCTTTACCGGAACAGAACAAGAAAAATTTTTAACCCAATTCATAAAATTTGCATAGAACTTATTGTTGGTAACTATTAAAATTTCATCTACCCCCTCCAGATTCAATGTTTTGTCAATAACATGTTCAATAATTGGTTTTCCTTGCACATCTAATAGATGTTTAGGATTATCTTTTGTTAATGGGTATAACCTAGTAGCATAGCCTGCTGCTGGAATTAAAACTTTCATACTGTCACCTCCCTACACTATGGTATTCAAATCCTAGTTTTTTCATCTCTTCAGGTTTAAAAACATTTCTACCATCAATTAAAATCGGTGAATTCATTAAATTCTTGACTTTGGCCAAATCAGCATTCTTGAAATGATCCCATTCTGTCACAAGAATCAAAGCTTCGCAATCTTTACTTGTTTCATAAAGATCCTCACAAAACTCTACATTACTCAACATGGCTTGAGCATTCTTCATTCCACCAGGACAATGAGCCTTAATTTGTGCACCTTCTTTTTGTAATGCACTAATAATATCAATAGATGGAGCTTCTCTCATATCATCTGTATTAGGTTTAAATGATAATCCCCAGATCCCAATCTTTTTGTCTTTTAAAATCCACATAACATCTTGGATCTTTTTTACAAACATTTCTTTTTTGTGTTTGTTAACTTTCTGAACTTCTTTTAGAAGTTTAAAATCATAACCTAACTTGTTTGAGATATGGACAAATGCATCTACATCCTTTGGAAAACAACTTCCACCATAACCAATCCCTGCATTTAGAAATCTTGGTCCTATTCTTGAATCTAATCCCATTCCTTTTGCAACCAAGTTAACATCAGCTCCAGTTTTCTCACAAATCTCAGCGACAGCATTAATAAAACTAATCTTAGTTGCCAAAAATGAATTTGATGCATGTTTAATAATCTCAGCGCTTTTAATATCTGTAACAACAATTGGTGCCTTTATGGGATCATACAATTTCTTCATTAATAATTCAGCTTTCTTGCTCTCAACACCTATTACAATTCTATCTGGATTTAGAAAATCTCCAATTGCAGAACCTTCTCTTAAAAACTCAGGATTTGATACAACATCAAACTCCACTCCCTTTTTGCTATACTTTTCAAGAGTTCTTTTAACCCACTCTCCTGTTTCAACAGGAACTGTACTCTTCTCAACAATTACTCTATATTCATCAAGGTGTTTTGCTATCTCTCTTGAAACATTCTCTACATAACATAAATCAGCACTTCCATCTTCTCTTGAAGGAGTTCCTACAGCAATAAAAATAACTTCAGAGTTATCAACTCCTTCTTTGATATCAGTACTAAAATTTAACCTGCCTTCTTTTGCATTCTTGGCAACTTTTTCTTTTAAGCCAGGTTCATAAATAGGAATCTTTCCTTGCTTTAGTGTTTTAATCTTTTCTGCATTATTATCAATGCAAGTCACATTATGACCTATCTCAGCTAAACAAGTACCTGTAACCAAACCCACATAACCAGAACCTACAATTGCAACTTTCATTGTAAATCATCACCTCACTGAACAATACAAATTCTAAATTATATAAATATCTTACCAATATCCTACTTTATCCGATAGATATAAATAGTGGCTTAATTTGAATTCTAGTATGAAAAGAAAAATATCCATAACAATAGACAATTCAATCTTAAAAGAAATAGATCATACGGTGGATAATGTTTATATTAGAAATAGAAGTCAGGCAGTTGAATCTTTAGTTAGAAAATCATTGGGTGGTCAGAAAACAGCTGTGATATTAGCAGGAGGTCCAGAGCAAAGACTTGTTCGAAATAAGGATTTTATGATTGGTGTTAAAATTGCAGGAACAACACTTCTTGAACATACAGTCAACAAACTAAGACGAGCAGGATTTAGGAATTTACTGATAGTAGGAAGAAACAAAATCCTTACAAGAGCATTTGAGATTCTTCGAGATGGAACTTCTTTTGGAGTTAGTGTGACTTATATTGAAGAAAAAGTATCTAAAGGAACAGCAACCACTTTAAAACTAGTAAAGGGAAAAATCCATTCCAGTTTCTTAGTTGTTTATGGAGATCTTTATTTTTCAAAAGTTAATATTGATAGTTTATGGGATTCTCACATAAAATATAAACCAGTATCCACCTTAATGATCACAACATCTGCCAAACCTTCTGAAAAAGGAACAGTAACAATGGAAGGTAACAAAATCCTTCATTTTGTACAAAAACCAAAAAAATCAGAAGTTTACTTAGTATTCTCACCAATATTTGTTGCAGAACCAGAGTTATTAGATTATACTGGAGAAAGTTTAGAAAATACAATCTTTCCAAAACTTGCTGAAAAAGGATTATTAGAAGGTTTTGTAAGCGCAGAAAAAGAAATACATATTCATCAAATGGAAGATACTAAAAAAATAAAAAATTAAACTAATACTCTTGCCATGGGACTTCCATTGGTTCAGGTAATTCAGCTATTTTTGCATTAATTTTATCCATAACTGCATCTGCCCACAAAGATCCATACTTTTGCCATCCAAATAACAGGATATCTGCAGAAAAGGCAGAACTTGGTTTACCAATCCAGGCTTGATTTGCATGATCAAGTGAATGAACATAACTATCAACAAGATAATTTGCCAGATCATCTTCCCTTACTGAATGAATATTAATGTTTGCAACATCAGGTAGTAATCTATCTCCCTTTTTGATATTATTTGGACCTTCTCTGTATGTGGCATGAACAACCAGATCATGTTTATGAAGGACTTCATCAAAAATAATACCTACAGTTTCATAAGTAGCTTCTCCTTTTTTAGAGTGTAGTTCTTGTCTTTTTTCTACAAAAACTAAGTGCTCTCCAATATTTTTTGAAGGATTGTCAACATCTCCTCCAAAACCCCATTCTGAACCTGGAAATTTGTTGGTATCAGTACTTCTTTCAGAAGCTAAAAGCCATCCATTAAATGTTGTAATCAATAAAACTGGTGCAATTGGACCATAAGGTACAGGTAATCCTTGCTCTCTAAATATGTCTCTATAATCTTTAAATTTTAAAGCTTCAACTTCAGAATACAAAGTTTGTTCTAAAGAAAGTACTCCTTCCAAAGGATTTATATCAACAAATCTATATTGGACTCCTGGAGTCATTACTCTCTCAAATTTGGTTTGACCAGGTTTTTTGTAAAGCAGTGATTTTCTACCGTCTTCTTCCTTTAGTTGGATTTCAAATCCTTCATCAAGTAGTTGCTTAACTTTTTTATCAACACCATAATTCCAAATCTCTCTTTCCAAATCTTGAGCAGAACCATCTTCTGGATATTTTGTTTGTCCTTTTTCCAGTACTTCACATGTGATATTAAATGGACTCATCTCAAGAGGCATAACAATCTTCCAAATAGGAGTTTTGTAATCTTGTACTTTAAGATGGGTTGTTGCAGTTTTAACAATAGTTTGTATATTATCCATTTTAAGAAAAAAGTAAATTGGGATTTATAAATCTTATTTTTAATTTTCAGTAGTTAAATCTGACCTTAGTAGTAACATTTATAAATCATCTGATTTTACCCTTTACTTGATGAACGGCCACAGTGGCTTGGTCCTACCCGATCTCATCCCGAACTCGGAAGTAAAACAGGCCAACGTTCAGGACATTACTGTACTTTTGTACGGGAAATCCAGAAAGCTGTTCATCACTTTTTAAATTCTATAATAACTTCTTTTGTCTTTGGATCAACTGATTTGACCTTTGACCCAAACTTTTCTTGGATGGTTTTTGGAGATTTCTTAAACTCATCTTTTAATTGATTTAAAACCTTATCAACTTCAGTATAATTATTATAGATAAATTCTGCTTTTTGTGTATTCTCAACTATTGACTTTTTCAACCCTTCAGCCCTTTCTGTCTGAATCCTAATAATCTCTTGAACCTTATTTATTTTCTCTTGATGCTTATCAACAACTTTAGCTTCTTTAACTGTTTTTTCTGTTATTATTTCATCAAGAGCTTGATTAAAACTATTAAACTTTTCAGGTTTTGGGTCTTTTAAACTTTTGATTTCAAAAGGAGCAACAACCTTTTCATATGCTTTTGCCTTAATATCTTTTTTAAACAATCCCTTTGTGTTCTTTAAAACAAGTTTAATTTGTTTTTCATCAAGTGTTTCTGTCATCTTATCTATTTTACTCAAAAAACAAACTTCCTCAGCATAAATACTCCCAAGGCCTAAATCAGCTGCCAGAAACTTCACAATTGCTTTTTTACTCTCTTTAACATCTTTAGGCTTAACTTTGAAAATACTCAGATCTTTTTTTGGAAATTTGTAAACTGTATTTGGTGTAATACTTCGATCTTTCCACTTCTCAATCTGAAGTGGAGAAATTATTTTATATTCTTCATCACATAAGATAAGATTTCCTTTACTAAATAATTCAAATATAAGTTTGTAATTCTTATCTTTTTCAAGAACAAATTCAACCACTCTTTCAAAACCATTTTGTTTTATTTCTTTAACCCAAGAATTTTCTAGTCTTTTTCTTAGAAAAATACAAAAGTTAAAAGGGTTTTCAGGGTGCAGCTGTTTATACTCAGACAGATACATAAAATCAGGAAGTTTGATTAAAAGAACTTTCTTGCCTTTATTTGGAACATAAAACCTAAACTCAAGCTCTCTTTTGCTAACTTGATAAATCTTATCAACCTTTCCTCCAACCAATTCCTGGAGCTCTTTAACTAAGTAAAATATATCCAAGGCAGTCATTGAGCTTTTCATTTTATTTCCTCTATTATTTTATTAATATCATAATCTTTAGTTGTATCAATTATCTTGATCTTGTGCCCTCTTTCTTGGGCTTCTGTAAGACAGTTATCAAAAATCTCCACATCTAGATTCTCTCTAACTTTCCTTTCATCATAATTTCTTTTCTCAAGCCTCTTTTTTAAAACACTTAATTCACATTTGGTTACAATACACAAATCAACAATCTCACTTGGTAAATAATGACTTAGGTGTGAATCTATTATTAGTTTACTGTGTTTGTTAATAAGTCCTATTAATACTTGATTTAACCTTTCAGTATCAATTATTTCACATTTTCTATCTTTATCATATCCATCAGATAGATTATTCTCCTCAATTAGCTTATTAACATTAACATAAGTATAACCAAGCTTATCTGCTAATTTTTTTACAAGAGTTGTTTTTCCAGTTCCAGGTGAGCCAGTTACAATTATTATCATAATGAATCAAAAACAAAGAGATTATTTAATTATTTTGGGGTTTTTCAATGGTAAATTCAGCATCTGGGATCTCTTGTTGGTAAACATAGTCCACAATTATATGAAGTGGTTTGATTTCTTCAACATCCTTGTTATAAGTTGTATAACACTTAGTTTCCGCAGATCCTTCTTCAAATACAAGATCTGGATCACAATTAATAGAATTACCAGATATTGATGCTTGCAAGCTAGCTGTATTAATTGGTCCTAGACTTGATACACTAGATCCCCCATAAATCTCCCCATCTTTAAGGTTACTTACGGTGATCTCTAGTTCAATCTCACCAGTTGTATCAGTAAGTGGGAAATAAGTAGATGTTATTTGAGAAACACCAACAGGAGCTCCTTGACCACTTAAGCTAAGACTATCTGGTGAATCACAGGACTTATCTCCAACCTGCTGCTCGAACCTATCAGGATCAATACAATAATCAACAAATGCATTAGTCTGATATTTGTATGTGATAATATATCCTACTTGTGAGGTAATGTCTTCCGAAGTATCTGTTACATCTGCCTCCCAAAAAAAGGTATCTGTTTCTCCAACTTTCATAAACCTTGATTTTCCAAGCAAATTAATAGTCTGCATGATATTACCAACACTAAGATCATCTCTATTGTGAGTCATCACAATCTTTGCACCAGAAACATCATAAGCACCTACGTTTTCAATCATAACTCCAGATCTAAAATGACCACCTGATTTCACTCTATCTGGAGGAGAATTTGGTAATAAATCTATTTGTAGGCCTGCAGAACCTTGGTAAGGATCAAAAACATCCATTCCCCCGCTGCCACCTCCTCCAAAACCATCACAACCAGCAATAATCATTACAAGCAATGTGAGTATAAGTAATCGCTTCATACAACACCACCAGTATTAGATCCATAATTCTCAGCCTCAGGTGAATCAACATAGTTAGTCTCTTCCTCTGTTTCGGTCTGAGCTGCTTGTTCATCAGTACTCTCTGCTTCAGCATCCTCTCCATAAGTACCATACTTTTCATCTTCAGGAGAATCAGAATAATCTCTCTTAACTTCTCCAGTTGTTAGGTCAATATATTCGCTACATTCCTCTGGAATTGAGTCAAGAATCTCTTGTTTATCCTCGGGGGGCAGTCTATTTAAGAGGTCTGGATCAATATCAAGATAATCATCACAGGTTTGTAAATGGACAAGCACTAACTTTTCAGTAACATACAAATACTTTGCATAAATATTAATTCTACTTGTTGTAATATAATTATCACTTGAAGCTAAGTTTCCATCAGTTGTGATTGGTATTGAAAATATCTCATTTTCGGTATCTATTTTATACCCATTGTATACTTTGTGTCGGTAACCTTCTTTAACAGCTTCTAGTCTTTGTATCATAATACCTCTATCAATTCTGCTTTTTATGTAATTATTATCAACTGTAATCCCAGCAGGTGCCTCAATAATAATATCTGTAAGATATGCGACACCATCTCCGCTATTTTCAATAGTAACAAATAAATGGTAATTATCATACCCTACTTTCAGAGGTTGGACTCCCGATATCTCTGCCTTGGTTCTAATTGGGGTATTTTTTGAAATTGCATAAAGCCTATGATCTATTCCTGTTTCACTTACAAAATGTGCCTGCAAGTCATCCTCATCTCTAATCAATAATTTTGTATTAATACTTGTGTATAAATCATCATAATCCTCGGGCTTTAGTGCACTAACCTGTAAAGTTGAATATGAATTAAATGGGTATTCCAATCTGGCAATAACTCTATCAGTTGGTTTGTTACTTATGGTATGAGGTAGAGTACAGCCAGCAACAAGAGTAACATCATTTTGCATTACAAACATACTGTTTTTATATTCAACTTCAATAAGTTCTCCTTCCTGATCTTCATATTCACAAAAAATAATTGCTTCCTGGTTTTCCACTGAATGACCTATACCTAGCATATCTCTACCAAGCATTTTAGGAATTACAAAAATCTCAATGTCAATTGGATCATTTCCATATACTTTTGAAGGACCAAATGCAGTTAATTTTAAACCATACTCCGTTGTATCAGTCGTTTCTGTTGGTGTGTATGTACCTTCCACTCTTGAAGTTAATCCTTCTGATATCTTAAGTAATTTTTTGTCCCAATTTTCTTTGTTTTGTTTTATTAAAACTTGGGCAACTTTTCCGTAATCAACTTTACCTTGTGAGTTAATTAAAACTTCTTGTCCAGCATATTCCTCTGCCATAGCATATGCTGGATTTTTAAAGACAGTTAATAATAAATATATGATTAAGCAGAACATGGATAATTTAAAAATCAACTTAAATGATGGTCCAATCAAATGAGTAAAAAAATTAGCAAACAAAGCATGAACATTTTTTGCTTTGTTATTAATCGCAACAGCAATATGTTCTTTTTTCTTTTCCTTTATCACTGTGTCTTGTGTTGGTGAGGTATCCTCTTTACTAGCTATGGCCTTTGCAAGCCCCCCTATGGTTCCAACAATTTTTTCAGTCTCAGCTGAATAAGGTTTAGGTATTTTTGGTTCAGTTTCATCAACCATATTTTTCTCCTAATCTAACTTAATCAGAACTTGCACAATCTCCAATGTTGATTTTGGAATAATTTTGAGTGCATTGTTATCTGGCTGCATAAAGTAATCAATATTTTTAGAATAAATCCTCTCTTTTGTATACAAGCCAGTCTCTTTACCATTAACAACAAATCTTGCTTCCTTAAGATTACCTTTCTCAACAAACTCTACTGTCAAGTTCACATTATAAGTATCATCTTCAATAGTCTCCCATTGATCCGCATCAACATTAAAATAATAAACTAACTCTGGTGAGGATTTAAGTTTAGTCTTCACCATAATCATGTCAATCAAGTAATTGCCATCTTCTGCTTTGAATATCACTCTGTTGCTTCCCTTTTCCAGAAGATCTGGACTAAACTCGTAAACATTTAGAATTCCACAATCAGGTATTCCTCTAAAAACTTCTTGATAATTGACTAAAACCTGTAAATTACCCACCCTTGAAGGAACACACTCAGGTAAAAACTTAAGCTGGACTCTATCAAGATTAATATATTCAATTTCAGTCAAATAAAAAACATTTTTAGATTCCTGCCTGCTAACATCTGTTACATCAGCAATCAATCTAATATTCTCAAAATTGTACTCATTTGTTTTCCAAAACTGCCAACCCACACTTTCAACAGAAAACTCAAGTACATTTATTTCTTGTAACAATTCTTGTGGAAGTGAAACAGGTTCTGGATTATAAACTCTGATATTGTCAACCAAGATTTCATAGCCATTTAATTTAATAGTTAACAAACCTTCATGTGTTTTTGCTTGTAATGATAACATAACATTATCAGTATATTCTAAATTTTCTATTTTAAAGGTAATGTTCTTACTCTTTGTATCAAAAGCACCATTATTAATGTAAAACGGATTAATCTTTTTAAGTTCTGTAGAATCTGTTGTTTTATACAAATAAAATGATGGAATAGTATGTTCGTATTCTTTTTCACTTAAATAATCTAGTCTCCCTGGTTCTTCTTTAAGCAATATTTTTTCAATCTCATTGCCATTATCATTACCATTCTCATCATCATCGGTTTCATTACCGTCATTTAAGATATCTTCTCTAACATCAGGAGGTACTAATAATACATAAAGAAGAATTGCACCAATTAAGATAAGTATAAGTAGTGATGCATCACCTGCATTCACAGATGTTTGGGCCCTCTTTTTCCTTAACATTAAATCAAATTTAAATAACCTAATATATAAATGTTTTTCTATATACTAAGAAAATATTATATATACTAAGTAACTAATTACATTACCACAATGCAAATAATAAACAAGCAGCTTAAACAAGGAAAAATTAAGTTAGGAGTTGACTCTTTAGATGATCTTTGGTATCTAAGTCAAATTATCGAACCAGGAGATCATGTTGAAGGAAAAACAGAAAGAAAAATTAAGATTAAGGGAAAAGATGATCAAACAAAAGCTGTAACAAAAAAAACATTTTGGCTTAAACTAAAAGTTGAAAAAGTACACATTCATGAATACTCAGATCTTTTGAAGATTCAAGGAGTTGTGGCAGAAGGTCATGAAAAAATACCAATTGGAAGTCATCACAGTTTTAATGTTGAAGTTGGAACTAAAATTACAATAATCAAAGAATCTTGGCTTAACTATCAACTCAAACAATTAAAGGAATCAGCAGAAAACAAACTAGCAAATATATTAATCTGCGTGCTTGATAGAGAGAGTGCTTTTTTTGCCATTTTGAGAAACAAAGGTTATGAAATATTATCTGAATTAAAAGGTAGTGTTTCAAAAAAAATAGATCAGGAAATTAGTACAAGTAATTTTTACAAAGAAATAATTACATCATTAAAAGAATATCAAAATAGATTTGAATTAAAGTCAATAATTGTTGCCAGTCCAGCGTTTTGGAAAGAAGACCTATTAAAACAAATTAACGATGACCATCTAAAGAAAAAAATTGTACTTGCAACCTGCAATACCGCTGAAAAACCTGCAATACAAGAAATACTAAATAGAGATGAAATAAAAAAAGTACTGGAAGATCAAAGATTTTCAAAAGAGGTACAATTAGTTGAACAATTGCTTTCTGAAATCTCAAAAAATCAAAAAGCAGTTTATGGATTTAGTCAGACAAAAACAGCAGTAGATTCTGGTGCAGTTGAAAATTTATTAATTACCACAGATATTATTCATGCAAAAAAACAAGAGGATTCTTTTGAGGAAATCAACAAATTAATGCAACAGACTGAGAAAATGCAAGGTCAAATCTCAATCATAAATTCAAAAAACCAAGCAGGAAGAAAATTGGATTCTTTAGGAGGAATTGCAGGTTTATTAAGATATAAAATCAATTAACAACATTTATATATGATTACTACTTTATAGAAATACAGTGCTTATATTATTTGTTGTCATTGTTTGGTTATGTTTTTGAACCTTATATAATGTACACTGAGAGATGACACAAAAAACCGCAACATATTAATATAAGTTACATTTATTATTGAATGTTAATTAGTTGGAGGGGAACAAATGATTGTCAAAGAAGAATTTTTAAGTAAGCTACGTCTGTATTTCTCTCTAAATCTTTATGAAGTTAAGATTTGGACGGCTTTACTTTCAAGAGGTGTTTCAACCGCAGGTGAGTTGAGTGATATTGCAAATGTACCAAGATCACGAAGTTATGATGTTCTTGAAAGTCTAGAGAAAAAAGGATTTGTTGTAATGAAGTTTGGAAAGCCAATAAAATACTTGGCAGTGCCACCTACTGAAGTAGTAGAGCGTGTTAAAAAGAACATGAAATTAGAGGCAGATAAGAAAGTAAAGAGGCTTGATGAACTGAAAAAAACAGAGGTGCTCACAGAACTAAAGCAGCTTCACTCTCAAGGTATTGAGTTAGTAGAACCATCAGATCTTTCTGGTTCCTTAAGAGGAAGACATAATCTTTATAATCATTTTGAGCTAACAATAAAAGGTGCAGAAGAGTCAGTAACAATAATGACAACTTCTCAAGGTTTTATTAGGAAAATCGAAGGATTAAAACCTGTATTGGAAAAAGTCAAGAAAAGAGGAGTTAAAGTAAAGATTGCAGCTCCACTCACAAAAGATTGTGCAAATGCAGTAAAAGATATTTCAGAAGTAGCTGAAATAAAGCACACAGACGCAAAAGCAAGATTTGTGATTATTGATGGTAAAGAACTTACATTTATGGTTTTGGAAGACAAAGAAGTTCACCCAACTTATGATGTAGGTATCTGGGTAAACACACCATTCTTTGCATCAGCACTTGAAGAGCTATTTGATCTAGCTTGGAAAGATATGAAGCCTGCAAAGAAAATGCTGAAAATTTAATTCTTTTTTTTAATTTATTTTTTTGTTGAATAATAAGTTTTAAATCTAAAAATACCCATAATTAATCCTACACACATGTTCACAACAGTCTGAACTAAACTAAATATTATGCTAAGTATTGAGGTAAAAATAATCATAACTGGAATTCCACTAACATCCCCAACTGAATCAATAATATTTATTGGCATTCCAATAACTGATAAGATTATACTAACTCCCATAGAAACAGCCATTATTAATGCCCAAGCAATAATTGTGTGTAATAAATTACTTTTAACGTAAGCAAACGCTTTTTTAATAAGAGTAAATAATTTACCTCTTTCACTGGCAATTATTGGATCAATAAAAAACAAACCAAAGCCAAGTAAAAATGCATAAATTATGTAGATAACTCCAAACAATATTCCAAACACAATTGCCACTATATCCGAAAATTGATAATATAATAAAACAATTCCAGCCATAAGAAGTAATGGAATCATAAAAAGTGCAGTGCTCACAAAAATGTATCCTAAATATGTTTTGAAATATTTTTTTCCATAAACAATCATATCCTTTGTTCTGGTCTTGCCCTTCTTAGCCACATCTTTATACATTCCAATTAGCATTGCTCTGGTGAATGCTCCAATCAGTGTTAAAATAATAAAATCAACAATTCCAAATATCACAAGTAAAACAAGGGAGCCTGGATTACTCCAGACCTGAGCAAAATCATCAGTCAGTCCAATATCTGCCACTCCAGTCACAACAACCATCTGCAGCAAAAAAAATATCATGAAAAACATAATTACACCAAAATTAATAAGAAGTGGAAAAAATAAATTCTTATTTTTCCGAAATCCATCCCAACTTTCTTTGAGTAAATCAAGGTATTTAACTTTCATATAAATAAAACCTATAACAAGAGATATTTATTTCTTTTTATTTTTAGAATCTGTACTTGGTGCTTTTTTTGTTTTTACTCTTTTTTTGTGAGCTTTTACAATAATATCTATCTTTTTTAGTTCACTTACAATTGAGGCGTGTGGTGCATCTTGAGTAATCTTTACCTTTTGATCAAGAGGCTCTAAATGTTTAATATTGCACTTTTTTCTTCTTGTTTGTCCATCAATCATAACAAAATTAGAATCAATTTTTTTTACAATAACTCCATATTTACCTGCATCTCTTCCTGCAATCTTCAAGCACACTCTTCCAACATCAATCATTTTCTCACCCTTTGCTTGATTTTTTCTCTAGTACATTTTGTGCATAAAACTCCACCATAAGGTCTAGATGGTCTTTTTTTAGTTTTTGCTAGTCTACCTATTTTAAACCTTCTTTGCGCAGGTACACCTGCTAAAACTGCTCCACAATTCCCACATTTAGCCTTACCAGGTTTTCTTCTAACAAAGTGTAATACTGTATTGCCACCAGGTGTTTTTTTAAACACTCTTCTTTGACTTCTTGACTTTTTACTGCCTTGCATATATATTGGGAACCCCCTATGATTTAAATAGCTTTTGAAAAAATCTCTTTTATCAACTTGATGGCATTTTCCTTGTTTTTTGGAAAAACTGCTAAGGAAATCCTAATGTGATAGCAGTCTCCGCTTTTAATTAACAATAATTTGTTTTCTTTGATTAGCATTTTTTTATCAAATCTCATAAAAAAATCAAGATTGTCATCAATTTGCTTACTAGCATTTTTGATAATAAGGTCTCTTTGATCTCTACTGAGTTTATCAACTATGTTATCTAAAAATTCATTCATAAGCTTTTTTTTAGTTAAAGAAACTGAAAATATTGTAATTTCTCTGTTATTAAACCCAACTGCATTTTTCTTATTGATATTAATCTTATTTTCATATAAATCAAAAGGTAAGAAATAAACTAATTTTTCATAAACATCTTCTAACTTATCTTCGGGTGTACTGAAAACTCTTATCTGAACCAGATGAGCGATCATAAATTAGTAGTCAAACAAATAAATTTAAAAAACCTGGTTTTTTAACACTGGTCATGAAACATCCTCTTCAGCCAACAATCTTAATAATTATAATGTTCCTAGCAGCCCAGCTAATTGGTTTGGCAATAATTAACCAGTACATAGACATTCCTTTAAGTCAATCAACCGGGAAAACAGTAACAAAGGATGAAACATTTAGTATGGTTGGTGTAGAACCTCCAACTGAGTTAACTTGGTGGGAAATTTTTATTGTAATACCTGGTGCAATATTTATTGGGACTTCTGTTGTACTCTTACTTATTAAATTTAAAAAAACTAATGTTTGGAAAGTTTGGTATTTATTCGCAGTTCTATTTGGTTTGTCTTACGCTTTAAATCCATGGTTATCAAGAATAATTTCTTTTGCAGGCCTTGCTAGTTTTACTTCCTTTATTATCTATTTTGTTTCAGCAGTTCTAAGTTACCTAAAAGTATACAAACCAAATCCTGTGCTTCACAATATGACTGAAGTTTTACTCTACGGTGGGATAGCCGCTATACTTGTTCCAATGATCCCTTCAATAGCAGCAGTTAGTGCAATTTTAATACTAATTTCAATTTATGATGCATATGCTGTATGGAAAAGCAAGCATATGATTAAGCTAGCAGAATTTCAAAAGTCCACAAAAGTATTTGCAGGATTATCACTTCCCTACAAGCAGCAATCAAAAGTAAAATCAAAAAATACAAAAACAATAAAAGTAAAAGCAGCTATACTTGGTGGAGGAGACCTGGCATTTCCTTTAATTTTTTCAGGAGTTGTTTTGGATTATTTGGTAAAATTAGGTTA
>CAYQPU010000017.1:0-33398 GCA_964419615.1 uncultured Methanosarcinales archaeon
TTTCATCTAATTCTTCCTTAACTAGAGCAAAGTTGATGACTTGATCTGTCATTGGCAGTTTTTCTCCTTGAAGCAAAGGCTGCCAAATGTAGAACGTGATCAGAATTATGATTAAAATGGAAAATATTGTCCAGCCTTTTTCTTTTACTGAGTTTATTATGTTTTTCTCTAGTTTAACATGTTTCTTTAGAAAGTATGTTATTAATAATGGTAAGATTAGTGTGATAAGTAGGATTGTTGTTGGATTTATTGGAATGTTAAGATTTGATAGAAAATCAATTGGTATTAGGAATAATGATCCTGTAAAAAATGATATTAATATTCTTTCTAGTAATGTGAAATCAAATTTCAATAGATAAGTTAGACCAAAGCAAGGCAGGATTAAGATTAAAGTATAATACATAAAGATTGGATATTTTGATAAGAATATACCAATCCCAGCTAAACCTGCAATTCCAGCTATTAATTGGAGTGTAGATAGCTTTAATTTCATAATTTAAAGATAGAATGTGGTTATATAAATTTTCTTATATGAGATTTTTCACCACTTCTAAATAGTATTAAACTGTGCTTTAATTATACTTAACCATAAGAAACATTTATAATACCATAATTGTTTTTAGAGTATTGGGTTCTGGGGTAAGTTAGATATTATTAGATAAGGCTTAAACAGGGTGATAAAATGACAACAATACTTGGGATTATAGACAGTCATGAGAGTTCTGCATGTATTTTTAAAGACGGAAAAGTGGTTGCTGCTCTTAGTGAAGAACGGCTTAATAGAATTAAGGGATATGCTTTGTTTCCAAAGCTTGCTATTCAAAAAGTGATGGAAATGGCTGATGTTAAGGGTCATGAAATTGATCTTGTAACTGTTGGCATGACTTACAATACTTTTGATACAAGGAAAGCTCAAGAAGGAGAATATCGAAAAAGAGTTAAACTGATTTCAGCTGTGTCTGGAGTTTTACCAAGTTCATTTTTATCATCAAATTTTACTAGACAAACATATAGATTATTAACAGCTCCAAGAAGAAGAACTTTGTTTTTCAAGGAGAACACTAAGTTATTGCACAGCATTGGAATTTCAACTGAAAAAATAAGATTTTATGATCATCATGAGTGTCATGCTGCAACTGCATATTATCAAAGACCATGGAAAGAAAAGACCTTAGTTTTTACAATTGATGGAGAAGGTGATGGTTTATGTGCAACTGTTTCTGTTGGTGAAGGAAATAGACTCACAAAAAAAGTGAGTATTTCTGCATTTAATTCTCTTGGCAGTATGTATAGCAGAACTACCAAGTATTTGGGAATGAAGCCATGGGAGCATGAGTACAAGGTTATGGGTATGGCTCCTTATGCAAAGGCTAAGTATGGTGAAAAGACTTTTGAGATTTTTGAAAAGTTCATTAAGGTTTATGGACTTGGTTTTAAGAATCAAACTGGAAAGGTTGGACCACAGTTTGAGAAAATGCTTCACAAGGAGCTAAAGGGTCACAGATTTGATAATGTGTCATATGGCTTACAAAAATTGGCTGAGGAGACAATCACAAAGTGGATTGAGAATAATGTCAATCATTTTGGAATTAACAAGATTGCTATGGCAGGTGGTGTAGTACTTAATGTTAAAGCAAACAAGAAGATAGCTGAGCTTGATTGTGTTGACAAATGCTTTTTTTATCCTGCTGCAGGTGATTATTCAACTTCAATTGGTTCTGCTATTTTGGGTTATCGTGATCTTTGTGCTCAAGATGGAAAAAAGTTTGATGTCGAAACATTAACCACTCTGTATTATGGTCCAAGTTATGATGATGAACTTGATAGTTTCGTGAAACAACTTAACAAAAGAAAATACAAAGTTGAGATGTACAAGGATATTGATGGTGTTGTTGGAAAAATGGTTGCAAAGGGAAGCATTATTGCTAGGTGTACTGGCGCTATGGAATTTGGGCCAAGAGCTTTAGGTAATAGATCTATTCTTGCTAATGCAACTAGTATTAAAACGGTTCAAAAGATTAATTCAATGATTAAGTTTAGGGATTTTTGGATGCCATTTACACCATCTATGGTATCTGGTAGAGAAAATGATTATATTGTTAATCCAAAAGGTCATGATGCTTATTATATGATTCAGGCTTTTGATTCAAAACCAGAGACTAGAGATAATATTATTGCATCTATTCATCAGGCAGATAAAACAACACGTCCACAAGTAGTTGAAAAGGAATGGAACCCAGGCTATTATAAGGTTTTGAAAGCTTATGAAAGAGTAACTGGTATTGGTTCACTTCTAAATACTTCTTTGAATTTGCATGGAGAACCTATTGTTTGCACACCGGTTGATGCTATTCATACATTAAAGAATTCAAAGCTTAACTATGTTGCACTTGGAAATTATTTGATATCCAAAGCTTGATAATATTTCATAAATCTCTTGGCCAGGATTACACAGTTATCTGTACCTTGCTGTAATCTACTTAACTGAGATTTTTCAATTAAGTATAGATTCTTTATTGGTGTTTTCATAGCAGGTCTTTTCCTAGAAAAGTTTAAGCTTATGATTGGGTTAGAAAATGGATTCTTGTAAACATGATAATTTTTGATCCAGTTGGTTTGGAATGTTGGAAACAAACGTTTTAGATCATTTATGTACAACTCAAGTAGTTGTTTGTTAGGCATTTTCATTTGAGGGTTTTGTTCTGGGATATACCTACTTAAGTAAACAATATTTGAACCAAAGTCTTTTTTTATGTAATTTGTGTGCTCAACCATTAATCTAAATGAGTAATTGTTATGGATGTTTGTCCAGTAGTAATCTGACAGGTTGTTTTTGAGTAATAGAATCATACAGATAACCCCTGAGTACTTTATTCTGCTTAGCTTTTCTTGATAGTCATTAGGGAGTTTTGTGATTTTTGTAAATACTGGAAGAGGCAGCGTTGATACAATTGTTTTTGTTTTGTATGTTTTGTCTGCTTTAATTCCTCCAACCACTCTATTTTTAACAATTATTTCTTTGACTGAAGTGCTTGTTTTTATTTGACCACCAAGATCTAATATTTTCTTTTCTAATTTATCAACTAATGTTTGAAAACTGTTTTCAATATAACCTAATTTTTCTCTTTCTAATGGATGAGATCTTGAAGTTGTTCTCATGTAAAGTCTTTCCCAGATGTATGAGGCTGGTACTTGTTTGTAGTGTTTGCCGAACTTGTTTAACAATAATGGCTTCCAGACAACATTGTATGTTCTTTTATCAAGATATTTTAAAAGCCATTTTTCTGCTGGAATTTTTTCTAGTTGTTTCCAGTCTTTTATAAACGGAACAGCTAAACTAAACAATCCAAGCTTGAATCTCCCTGTGATGGAAATTGGTTCTAGTTTTAAAAGATCAGTTGCTGATCCAAATGCATGGATCTTATCTTTGTACACCATTCCAACTTTAGAATCATGCCAATTTATCTTGATTTTGAGTTCTTTACATAGCTCTTGAACATCTGTTTCATATTTGAATATATGGTGGTAATATTTTTCAACCCACTCATTACCAACTTTAATAGAACTCGCTAGACCTCCAAGCTGCTTGTCTGCTTCAAACAAAGTTACATTATGTCCTTTTTTTAATAAGTAGTATGCTGTTGAAAGCCCTGTAATCCCTCCACCTACGACTGCTATCATTTAAAACCTCAAACTTGATTTTTTTGTAAAATCCCTTTGGAAAAATATTTTGTGCCACATTTGAAAACACAACAGTGCCCAGAGTTGTCTTGAGTAATACAGTTTGCTGTGTTCAAAGTCATGTAGAATTTTCTTAATGTGTTTGGGCTTGAAAACTTTGGTTGTTTTAATCTCTTTTTCTGAAAGTAACTGTTTTGCAGTTTCTCCAAATTCACCTTGAAGCCAAGAATCAATTGGAACAAAGAACCTATCTTTTTTTCTGGAAGTGATTTGTTTAGGAACTAATCTTGGCAAGGATTTTCTTAGAATGTATTTGTCGATTCCTTTCCAAAGCTTTAGCTTTGAATCAATTTGCATTGAATATTCCCACAGATTGTGATCAAGGAAAGGAACTCTAGCTTCTGTTGACCATGCCATTGTACTCTTATCTGTTTTCATAAGAATGTCTTCTGTAAGCATCATTTCCAGATCAACTCTTAATAGTTGACTTAAGTAGTCATTAGATGTGTCAAAATGGTTCTTAATTATTTTCATATGATTGTCATAATATTTGTTAAGAAGATTGAATTTTTCTTTTTCATTAAATATTGAGACAATGCTAAGGTATGATTCTGATTTATCATTTGTTGTAATAAAATCTGAAAATCTGTCAATACCCTTGTCTCCAAGAGCTGAAGCATATTTAAATCCTGAATTTAATATTGGCTTTGGTACTTTCCTAATAAGGGGCGGGATAATTGCCCTGGCTAAACAGGGAAATTTCCTAGCAATTTTATAATGAAGAAGTAACATTCTAAACTGTTCGTACCCTGCAAATTGTTCATCGCTGCCATCCCCTGTCAAAACAACAGTTACTTTTTTCTTAGATTCTTGTGCTAGAAGATATGTTGGAATACATGTAGGATCACATAAGGGTTCATCTGTGCTCCACACAATATTGGGAAGTAGTTTTGCAGATTCATCCCCAATTACTAACTCATGATGATCTGTTTCATAGTGATGAGCTAAGTATCTAGCCCCTGATAGTTTTTTTTCGCTTTCTTCTTCAAACAAAACAGAAAATGTTTTTACAGGCTGATCTGAGAGCTGACTCATTATTGAGACTATTGATCCTGAATCAACTCCCCCACTGATATAGGCACCTAATGGAACATCACTCATTAACCTCTTTTTTATTGATGATTTTAGTCTTGTAATGATTTCTTGTTGAATTTGGTTTTGATCAGTATGAGTATTTTTTATTTTAAAATCCCAATATTTTGAGATTCGAATTTTGTTTTTTGAAAAAATCAAAGTGTGTGCTGGTTTTAATTTATGGATGTTTTTAAACATTGTTTCAGATGAACTGTTACATCTAAATGTTAGATAATAAGCAAGAGCATCATTGTTCACAGTTTTTTTGAATCCAGGTAACAAAAGTATGTTTTTTGCTTCTGAAGCAAATATCATATTTTGACCATCAAAATGATAGTATAGTGGTTTGATTCCCAATCTATCTCTTGCTAAGAATAGTTGATTGTTAGTTGTATCAAACAGTGCTATTGCAAACATGCCATTAAGATGTTTTACACAATCTTGTCCATGTTCTTCATACAAGTGAACAATAACTTCTGCATCACAATTTGTATAGAATTTATGGCCTTGTTTTTCTAATTTAGATTTCAGTTCCAAATAATTATAAATTTCTCCATTAAAGACCAAAAACAGTGTTTGTTCTTCGTTGTGTATTGGATAAAGACCTTTTTTAAGATCAATAATACTAAGCCGATTCATACCTAGTGTAAATCCTTTTGATACAAATAGCGCTCTATCATCTGGACCTCTATGATTAGTTAGATCCAGCATTTTTTTTGCTAGTGCTCTATCCTCAAAATTAAACCCAATTATCCCACACATAAGTATCACTTCAATAACGCAATTATGTATATTATAGAACTTAATAAGGCTATATAAAAGTAATCTAATATATGTTCAAAAAAGTGGAAAAATGCTAGATATGGGATTGATAATTTACCTTGTTTGGCAAAAATAGGTGCTTGAGCTACCCCAGATATATCAATATTGATTAAAGCAATTAGGTTATATGCTACTAGTACAAATGTTATGATGAATAAAAGATATAGTAATGGTGTTGGTCCATTCTTTTTTTGAGGTTTGTTAAATTTACTCTCAATTTGATAAAGTAGTCCAAACACAAGTGGAAAAGTGATGAAGCCGTTTGTAAGTAATTCTCTAACACCATGAGCCAACCATCTTGAGTTTGTAAATACTCCTGAATTTACTTTAAAAATTATACTCAGAATAATGAATATAAAAACTCCAATTAATATGTATGCTTTTGCTAGCTTTTGTGTTTGAGGTTGTTGTTTTAGTAATATTATCCTGATAATTCCAGCATATAAAAGCGTGACAAAGAAAAGAATAATGTTGCTAAAAAACATCATTTTCCAGTTACCGCCATGTTGATAAGTTACTGGATTTTCCCTAGATTGAGATAGAACTTTAAGGGTTTCATCTAGTCCAACTCTGTTAATACTTGCTGTAAATATTATTAACAGAAAAATGACTGAGATTATTGTAAGGGCTACAATTATTTTTTTTAATTTAGGTTTGTTTAATTTAGTTTTATCAATTCTTGACCCATATAATAAAAAAGCACCTGGGAGGAATAAGGAAAACATAATCACCATTGGAAGCTGTCCTAGAAAATGGTCAAATGTAAACATTGTTTGCAGTAATGTTAAGTTTCCATCTTCATGCACAACAGTATTAAGCAACAAAAATTCAGAATGGTAAACTGCCAAGAATAGATAAGATATGCCAAATATAACTAAACAAAGAATCACTGCATATCTTAATAAATTTTCTTGTTTCATTGGATTATTCTTTTTACAGTATAAATCTCTTCTTTCTTGCTAGCATAGTATTGTCTTATCTGCATCTCACTTAATAAGCCAAATAGGGCAAATTGTATTCCACTTAGAATAAATAGAACTGCAGGAAGTAACAAGGGCCCTATTGAAAATCTGTGATTTTTTATTATGTTTGTGAATAATCCATATGATGCTGCAGTTCCGCCTGTTAATAGGAAAAGAAACCCTAAGATTGCAAAGAAATGAAATGGTCTTGTTGAGTATTTACTCCAAAAGTTTGCACTTATCAAGTCTAGGAATCCCCTTATAACTCGAGTTATGCTGTATTTGGTTTTGCCATATTTTCTTTTGTGATGAGAAACTTTAACCTCTGCAATTTTGTAGCCTTTCCATCGCAATAATGTTGGAATGAATCTATGCATTTCCCCATAGATTGTAAGATCATTTAAACAGTATTTTTTGTAAATCTTTAAGGTGCATCCAAGATCATGGAGTTTTTCTTTTGTAAGGATTTTTCTTAATATAAATGCGATTCTTGAGAGTATTTTTTTTGAAAAAGAATCTTTTCTATTATATCTCCAACCAGAAACAGCATCGTATCCTTTATTTAGTATGTTTAATAAATGTGGGATGTCTGCAGGATCATTTTGAAGGTCTGCATCAATTGTGATAATTTTTTTACCTTTGCTATGATGAAAACCTGCTGCCATTGCTGCTGTTTGGCCAAAGTTTCTTGAGAATTGGATTATTTTGATTTTCTTGTTTAATTTATGCAATTGAACCAGATTCTTATAAGTTGAATCAGTTGATCCATCATCAACAAACATGATTTCATAATCTGATGTAATCTTATCTAGGACTTTAACTAGCTTAGCTGCAAGAATTTTAACATTATGCTCTTCATTATATGTAGGTATTACAACTGATATTTCCATATATGCCCCCAATATAATAGGAAGAGAAGTGAGTACTTATAGTTTTCTATATATATTATTTAATTTTTCTGAATTATTAAGAAGATTCTTCTTCTAGGTAAGCTTCACCTATGGTTTTGCCAGTGTCTATTCCAAGATGTCTAGCTAAAAGATTATTAAGAAAATAGTTAGATTCTAATTCGGTTCTTTTTTTGAGTTTTGCTAGTTTTAGTTCTTCATCATAGTCAACTTTTCTAATTCCCATAAGTGTTAGTTGGTGCTCTTCACTATATACTGCATCATCCACAACTAAATACCAATCTCCTTCTTTGGTTATTAATATTTCTCCACCCCCCAAGTGATCTCTTACAAATTGTTCTTCATCAATTTTGTTATACCATAAATCAAATGGATCTTTTATTGAACCCTTAACATGACTACAGATTGTTTGGATCATTTTTAATGCAGAGGGATGGTTTTTGACTGTATCTTCGGAATCATGTGAATAAAATCTTGCTTTAATCGGATCACGAGAAGTTATTATCTGGAGTATTAAATCATCACAATTAGCAGAGATAACACTTCCATATTTAATTGCATATGTTGCTCCTAATTTTCCCATATCTTGGTAGAAAGAAAAAGTTAGTTGCATTTCAATATGTCCCCAGTGATCAGGTGTGTCAACATCCAACTTTAGATCCCTTTTGTAATGCTCTAATCTATCATTATCCCATACTGCATCATATGCTTTTTGAAAACTTAATTCCGCAATTGATGGTGGTTCTGAGGGATCATACACAAAGACATTTTCTGATGTTCTTACATTATTTAATCCATCCGAAACAAATTCTTCAAATTTTTGATATACTACTTTACATAGTTTTAATACTTCATTTGGATCAATTTCCTCATACACTTCCCAAGAATCTTGATCACTCATAATTGCATGCAAATTGACTCAATTATTAATACTTTGTGATATTTAATTACTCTTTAATGATTAAAATACCAAAAAGTATTTAAGTTATAAATTGTTTCATTATGTATGGCATACAGAAGTGATCGCCCACCACACAAAACAAAGTTTGATTCTCTGGAAAGTGCTTTGCTTGCTATCATGAAAGTAGATGACCTGATTACTTATCAGAAGCCAAACAAACCTGTGACAATTCAAACACTACTTAACAAAGGATATAATGGTAGATTTACTTATGATGAGGATTATGGATTAGTAGAAAATGGAGCACAAGCTGCCTTTATTGGATTAAATGGTACAGGGAATGGAGAAACAATCGGAATTTTAGTTGAATCCTCAGAAGGGGTAATGTTTCAACATCTTGCTGATTTTGCTGAATATAGTAATATTTATAGACAATTAAATAGAGTTCTTGTTCAAACTAGAGTTGTACCAAGTTATTAATTCCTGAGTCCAAAAACCAAATATTAATATAACTCTATTCTAAATCATCAATTGAGGGGAAAAGTCAATATTAGTTACAGGAGGAGCCGGATTTATTGGAAGTCATGTTTGTGAAAAGCTTTTAACTAGAGGCGACAAGGTTGTTTGTGTGGATAATTTTAATGATTATTATGATCCTGATTTTAAAAAGAAGAATATAAAATCTTGTCAAGAGAACAACAATTTTACTCTGGTTGATACTGATACTAGAGATAGTGATAAGCTAACAACGATTTTTGATAAGCATGAAATTAAAAGAGTTGTTCACTTAGCAGCTATGGCAGGTGTTAGAAATTCTATTAAGAATCCTAAGTTATATGCAGATGTGAATATTAATGGAACTCTTAATCTTTTAGAGCTTTCAAAGGATAATAATGTTGAAAACTTTGTGTTTGGTTCAAGCTCAAGTGTTTATGGAGATAATAGAGATGTTCCATTTACTGAAGACAGGATTGGGCTGCCAATAAGTCCTTATGCTGCAACTAAACAAACAGGAGAGATTTATTGCAGGCTTTATAACAAACTGTACGGTTTAAATATTAATGCTTTGAGATTTTTCACAGTTTATGGACCAAGAGGACGCCCAGATATGGCAACTTATAAGTTTACTAAAGCAATTGACATTGGAGAAGAACTAACAATGTTTGGTGATGGCAGCTCCAAAAGAGATTATACTTATGTTGCTGATATTGTTGATGGAATTGTTTCTGCACTTGATAAAAAGTTTGGTTTTGAGATTTTTAATCTTGGAAATTCAAGCCCTGTTTTACTTAAGGATTTTATTGCTACTATTGAAGATACCTTAGGGAAAAAAGCAATTATAAAAAGATTACCAATGCAGACAGGAGATGTGTTTATTACATATGCTGATGTTTCTAAAGCCAAAAAGATGTTAGGGTATGAACCAAAAACAGATATTAAAACAGGGATTAAGAAATTTGTTGAGTGGTATAAATGCAATTAAAGAAATCCTTGTTTGTTGGAGTTTTAGTGTTCTTTTTATTCATTCTCGGTTTTGCCATGAGAAACTTTCCTTTAAGTGAAGGTAATTTTGAAAAAGATATAACTCCTTTAATGACAACAAGTGATGCTAATTATTTTACATGGAGAGTAAAGAATGCATATGATACTGAAATGCCGGTTGTTGAACCACCATACACTGCACTTGGTATTGAAAATGCTGTTTCAGTGTATCCACCTTTAATTTACACTTTCATGGGTAGTTTAACAAAACTTACAGGGGTTTCTCCTTATCAAATGGGCTGGTTTTTGATTTGCTTACTTTCAGCACTAATTCCACTTTATGCTTTTGTTGTTGTTAAAAGATATTTTAATTTCGAACTTGCACTATTGGTTTTAACTTTGGGTTTGTTTACATCTTCTAAGTTCTTGTTTCAAACTTATATTGGTTTTTGGGCAGATGTTTTTGCTTTTGCTCCTGCTGCTGCCATGTTTTACTTTTTGCAAGATGTTTGGAAAGATAAATCTTACTTACCATTAGTTATTACAGCTGGGCTTGCGACTGCAACTTTTGTTGGACATGTATGGGAGTTTGCTTATTTTATTTTGTTGGTGATGATTACAGGGTTTTTTATTGTGCTTAAAAAAGTTGGAAAAACAGGGATTAAAAATATTGTAATAGTTGTGTTGTTGGTAGGTGTTTTTAGTTTCACTTTTTTATCAAAATATAATGTGATTGGTTATGGTACAGGCGAAGCACTAAAAATTGGCGAGAATCGAGGTGGGCCTCCAGCTTATTTTGAGCAAGCCAAACTTGGGCTATTTTCGGGGATATTAACATTCGTTGGAATTGTAGCAATAGTTCTTAAATTTAAATCAAAGTTTTCAATATATGAGTTTTCAATTTTATTGATTCCATTATTTATATTGTTTCAAAAATATAGCACTCTAATTGGTGTTGAACCTAATCATACTTATCGGCAGCTTTACCATGGATTTGTTTTTTTGATTATTCCTGCTGCAATTGGTATTAATTGGATTTTGGATTTAATCAAAAAAGAAATTGGGTCTAATGCAAAGAAGATAGGACTTGGACTAGTTCTATGTATGTTAATTGTTATTCCATTTGGCAGTACTTTTAATAATCTTAAGGGTTTACAAGAAGCTTCAAGATTAAAACAGCCTGAATGGGATTCACTTATGTGGATCAGAGACAATACTCCAAGAAACTCAAAAGTGTTGGTTTTGTTTGGTCATTATGGTCAGGGCTTAGATATTTATGGTGAAAGGCAAACATTGTATGATGTTTATTCTGAAAATTTACAGCAGATTTGCAATCAAACAATCCCAGACAAATTTAAGGGTTCTTGGAAATACAATGCCTTGACTCCAGATGGATTTAAGATTCTTGGAACTGGAGAGTATGTACAACCTGTTTTTACTGACCCTCAAGCTGGAGTCCCTTTAGAAGAGTTTGATTATATACTTATCAGATACAAAGGAACACAGATTGACAGTTGTATGGGTTTCTTTATTAATGAAATGATGCAGTGTAATAACAGTGTTGTTTGGAATAGTGATCAAATAGTGATAGTCGAGGTGAAGAATGGAACTTAATAAGATTGTTGAAAGATATAAACTTACACCTTTGTTAGTTGCATTTGGATTGTTCATGATTTTAGCTTTGCTTGCAGGATTGTTTACCTCTACAAGTTTGACAACTATGATCTCTTTAATGTTAGGATTGTTTGTTTACTTAATTGTCCCAGGATATTTTATCTTGATCAATGTTAAGATGGGAGATATTGAAAGAATTATATTGTCATCTGCAATAGGAATCAGCTTTGTTCCACTTATTTTATTTAATATGAACTTGTTTATGATCAAGATGTCAAGATTTAATGTTGTATTAGTCATTATTGCTATTACAATTATTGGAATTTTAGTTCGAGAATTTAAGTTTAAGAAGACTTAGGTATTTAAGACCCATTTTAAACATTTTGAATTTTGTTTTTCCAGCAACTCTGTTTGCATAAGTGGTTGGTACTTCTCCAAGCTTGTATTTTTTAAGATGTGCTTTTATTGCAAATTCAGGTGAGATTGCAAAATCACCTGATTCAAGTTTTATCTTGTTAAAGACCTCTTTTCTAAATGCTCTAAAGGCATTGGTAATGTCATTTACTTTTAATCCAAATACAATTCTTGCTAATCTAGTATAGCCTGAGCTTGAAAGTGCCTTGAATTTGTCTAGATCTCCACTTGACCCGCCAGGAATGTATCTTGAACCAAATACTATGTCATAGCCTTGTCCAATCTTTTTTACCATTTTTGGAATTGTTTCTAGGTTGTCAGATCGATCAGCCATTACCCACACAATTATGTCTCCCTTTGCTTTTTGTGTTCCCTCAATTAAAGTGTTACCCATACCATTATTGCCTTTTCTATGTACTGCATGGATGTTCTTACTCTTAGCTAGCTTGTTAATAAGTTTTGGAGTGGAATCTGTACTATTATCATTAACCAAAATGATCTCATGAGCAAGCTTATGCTTTTTTGTCATAGCTTGAATATCTTTAACTAATGGTTCTAGATTTGACTCTTCGTTAAAAGCAGGTATTACAATTGATGTTTTCATAAAAGTCCTTTTTGTTTTAGTTCTGTTGATGCTTTTTCAAATTGGTCTTCTGATTCTACTTTTTTACTCCAACTGATGAATTCTTCCATTCCCTCTTCAAAATTAATCTTTGGTTCAAATCCAAGTTTGGTTTTTATTTTTGAGATATCTGCATAGCAATGCCTAACATCTCCTTTTCGGTATTTGTTAGTTACTGTTGGTTTTACATCTGAACCATATACTTTTGCCAGTGTTTCTGGAATTGATTTGATTGTTAATGGGATTCCTGTTCCAACATTAAACACTTCATAATTTGCTGCATTACTGTTTAGTGCAAGTAGATTTGCCTTAACAATATCATGAACTGAAATAAAGTCCCTTGTTTGTAGTCCATCCTCATAAACAACAGGTGAATTGTTACTTTTGATTCTACTCATGAATATTGCTCCAACCCCTGTATATGGATTGTTTAAGCTTTGTCTTGGTCCATATACATTAAAAAATCTTAATGCAACTGAAGGGATACCATACGTTCTTCCGATATTTAAGACCATATCTTCCTGGTCTTTTTTTGTGATAGCATATATTGAATTACAATGCTGAACTTTTTTCTCATTTGTTGGAATTGGCTTTACTGTTTTTTTACAGCCAGGACAGAATAATTCCCATTCTCCTCTTTTCATTTGTTCAACAGTTCTTAAAGGAGGGTATACAACACCACAATCATCGCATTTGTAAGCTCCTTCACCATAACTACTCATTGAGGCTGCAACTATCAGTTTTTTTACATCATGTTTTTTGTTTACAAGTAAATCCAACAAGACTGCAGTTCCATAGGTATTGTCTTGAACATAATGCTCGATTTCATACATGCTCTGACCTACACCAACAGCAGCTGCAAAATGGTATATTGCATCAATATTTTTTATTGCTTCTGCTAGTTCTTTCGAATCAGTTACGTCTCCAACAACAAGCTCAGCTTTTGAATTTAGGTATTCAGGTTTTTTACCCTGATGAACTTGTTCTTTTAGACTATCAAAAATTCTTACACTGTGGCCTTCATCAACTAATTTGTCTACAATAAAGGAACCAATAAATCCTGCTCCTCCTGTAACTAAGACTCTTTTTTTCATTTTGTCAATCTTACCTCCACGTCAAGTATTAATATATCACAAAAGTGCCTAAACCATTTTATAAATGGATAGACAAGATAACCAGCCCAGGTTGGGTGGTATTTGTATTCTAATTTTTTAAACAAGCCCTCATTGTCAACAGGATTGTGAACATATTTTCCTTTTATAAGTTTAACTCTTTTTTTTACAAAGTATTCAAAGGTTCCAACTGTTAAGCATTTCTTATGTGTTGGATCTACCCAGGCATTAGGATGTTGGTAATATGGAAATTTTAGGATAACCTTTCCTCCTGGTCTAAGGATCCTGTAAAGTTCTTTCATGATCCCAATTGTGTCATCAAGGTGCTCTAAAACATTGTCTGCTAGAATTAATTCAAATTGGTTGTCTTTAAATGGGTAAGGATATTTTTCAAGATTATGGACTACATCTACCCCATCATGCTTGTACATGTCTAGGTTTGTCCATCCTTTTCTTATATCATTACCACAACCTAGATTTAATTTCATTTAGAATCTTTTCTCATTAGCTTGTACCCAATTGGCAAGCTTAGTTACACCTTGCTTGGGATCAACTTTTGGTTCCCATCCAAGAGCTTTGTTTGCATTTGTTATGTCAGAGACATATACTTTTTGATCAGATGGCCGCCATTTATCAAAACTTAGCTCACTTTTCTTGCCTGTAATTTCTTCAAGTATGTCTAGTAATTCTAATAAGGATAAGGTGTTTTTGTATCCTCCACCTGTGTTAAACACACCATGTTTAAGGTTGCTGTTTATGAATCTATCATAGATTTCAATAAGGTCTGTTACATACAAGACATCTCTTACTTGCTTGCCATCTCCAAATATTGTTAATGGTTTGTCTTTTAGTGTTGCTATTGTAAACCAGGCAACCCAGCCTTGATCTTCTACTCCAAATTGCCTTGTACCATAGATACAACTCATCCTAAATACTCCTGTTTTTAGACCGTATAGATGGGCATAGTCTTGGCAATAAATATCACCTGTTAGTTTGGAGCAACCATATGGTGTGTGCTCATTTAAGTCAATATCAAATGTTTCTGGAATTCCTTTTTCATATTTTGGTTCAAAAATGTATTTTTTGGGAGTTTCCAATACTTTAACCTTGTTTACATTGTCACCAAATACTTTGTTTGTTGAGCAGTAAACAACAGCGGCATCATTTTTTCTTGCTGCTTCTAATACATTGAAAGTTCCAAGAGCATTTGTTTCAAAGTCTTCTCTTGGGTTTTTTACAGAGGTTGTGACTGCTGTTTGAGCTGCGGTGTGTAATATTACATCTGCTCCCTGTGCATTAGCTTCCAGTTCTTTTGAGTTTAGAATACTTTCTTGCACTAATTTTATATTTTTTAGCTTTTTTAAATAGTTCCAGTTATACATTGAGTTTTCAGATGATTTTTTAAGCAATTTCGCTCTTGATAAATTATCATAAACTACTACTTCATTACCTTTATTTGCATAGAATTCAGCAGCATGGCTACCTACAAATCCAGCTCCTCCTGTGATCAATACTTTCATTTATATCCCCCCTAGTTATATATGATTCAGAATTAAGAGATATTTATAAAATTTACTCTAGTTTATAGGTATTTATGTCATTTTTAGAAATTCTGCCAGCTTATTTATCATTTTCCCCATCAAATTAGGTTCTAGATCAATTGCACTGTATCTACAAACTTCATGACAACAATAACAACTTATGCATTTTTTAGGAGCTAATTCAGGAATATCTTTCATTTTAAGGGCGTCTGCTGGACAGATTTTAATGCATTCACCACATCTTGTGCATTTTTTGTTGAAAATAGGTTTTTTTCCTAATTGTTTGAATATAAATCCCACAATAGAAGATGGAAGCATTTTCTTTATACCTTGAACTGAGCTCAATGGGACTTTGAACTTTTGGTTTTTATATTTTCCAATTATCTTGATTTTGGTTTTGTCAAATAACTTTCTTTTTACTGCTTGCTTAATTACAGGAGTATCAGATTTAAATCCCATAATCCTTTGTTGTATGTAATCAAGAGCATAACCGTTTTTAGATGCTAGGATATATCCCACTTTTTTGGGAGTGCCTCCTGGACCTGGACCATTACCTTCCATTCCAACAATTGCATCCATTATGTTAAGAGTGGGTTTGTTAGCTTCGTAGATGTCAATGATCACGTCAATAAATCGTTCCAATGGTTGGTAATCATAATGAAATCTTTGTTTTTGACCTCCGGATAATGCACCAAACATGTTTTTTACACAACCAGTCATGCCTGCCAGAGAATGGGTTTTCATTTTTGGAAGATTGATTATGATATCTGATTTTTTTATTAATTCAGATTTTAAGATTTCTTTAAGCACTTTTCCTTTTGTTTTTTCCTTGATTTGCTTAGTGCTTTCAAATGAAATAATGTCCACTTTTTCTTCATCAGCTATTTTTTGCATTCCTGTTTTAACAAAAGCTCTGTTTGTTGAGGAATTACCTGTATCAGATGAAGAGTCAGAGATTGTGATTTTGCAATTGTATTTTTTTAATATTCTCACAATAGCTCTGACTATTTCTGGATGTGTTGTTACGGCTTTTGATGGATCAACTGCTGAGAGAAGGTTTGGCTTTAGGAGAACTTTGGATTTTGGAGGGATTTTAAATTTTAAGTCAGATATTAATTGTTCAATTTTTTCTTGAATCAGATTTACATCGTATTCTTTGCATTTTGTTATTATTACCTTCATCTAGATTTGTTATTTGCTCTAATTTAAGAATGTTTTTATAGTTTCTCAGATTAACCTATTTCTATGGAAACAGAATTATTTGATGAGCTCATTTCACAGTTAAAAGGTAAAGATTTGACTAAGGAAGAGATTGCTAAGATCAAATACAAAGTTATTAGAAAATTCAAAACATCAAGGGTTCCTTCTGATTTTGATATTTTGCTTCGAGCAAATCTAGAAGAAAGAAAACTGCTTACAAGTTTAACAACAAAACCAACAAGAACTATTTCAGGAGTTGCAGTTGTTGCTATTATGACTAAGCCTTCTGATTGTCCTCATGGAAAATGTATTTGCTGTCCAGGTGGATTAGATTCTGAGTTTGGAGATGTTCCTCAAAGCTATACTGGAAATGAACCTGCAACAATGAGGGGGATTAGGAACAAGTATGATCCATATTTACAGATTTTTAATAGACTGGAGCAGTACACTGTGCTTGGACATGATCCATCCAAAGTTGAGTTGATTATTATGGGAGGTACTTTTCCAGCTTGTGATATTGCTTACCAGAATGAATTTATTGGTTATTCATTTAAGGCTTTTAATGATTTTTCAAGTATGTTTTTTAATGATGAGATACAATTTGAGAAATTCAAGGATTTTTTTGAATTACCGGGTGAGATTGGAGATAAAAACAGGGTTAAGAATATTCATGAAAAGCTTTTGAAGTTGAAAAGAGAATTTGATCTTGAAACAGAGCAAGTTAAGAATGAATCTTCTAAGATCAGATGTGTTGCTTTATGTGTTGAAACACGTCCAGATTATTGCAAGCAAGAACATATTGATCAAATGTTAAAACTTGGTACAACAAGAATTGAACTTGGTGTACAGTCTTTAAATGACAAGGTTCTAGAAAAGATTAAGAGAGGACATACAATCAAGGATAGTATTATTGCAACAAAATTAGCAAAGGATTCTTTGTTAAAAGTAGGTTATCATATGATGCCAGGTCTTCCAATGACAAGTCCTAAAAAAGATCTAGAGATGTTAAAAGAATTATTTTCTAATCCAGATTATATGCCCGATGCTTTAAAGATTTATCCTTGCATGGTCATGCCAGGAACAGAACTGTTTAATGATTATGAAAAAGGTAATTTTAAACCTATGGACACCAAGACTGCTGCAAATCTGATTGCGGAGTTTAAAAAATATGTTCCAAAATACTGTAGGATTATGAGAGTACAAAGAGATATTCCAACCAAAGTTACTTCTGCTGGTGTTGGTATTACTAATTTAAGGCAAGAAGTGCACAAGGTTATGAATGAGAAAGGAATTAAGTGTAATTGTATTAGATGCAGAGAGCCAAGAAACAAAGAAATTGATTTTGACAAGATGAAGATTAACAGAATGGATTATAATGCTTCCTTGGGTAAAGAAGTTTTTATTTCGGCTGAGACTCAGAAAGCATTGCTTGGCTTTTGTAGATTAAGAATTCCATTTGAACCATTTAGAAAAGAGATCACAAAGGATAGTGCAGGGATTAGAGAGCTTCATGTTTATGGTGCTGCAACTTCACTTGGTAAAAGAGGAAATGTTCAGCATAGAGGTATTGGAAAGAAGTTAATGGGTGAGGCTGAAAAAATTGCAGTTGAGGATTTTGATAAAAAGAGGTTGGTTGTTATTTCTGGTGTTGGCGCGAGAGGTTATTATAGAAAGTTAGGATATGAGAGAGATGGTAGGTATATGGTTAAAAAACTAGATTAAATAAAAGTTAAACAATTATTCATGATAAGCTTCAAAAAAAGCCTTGAATTCAGGATCTTCTTTAATTACTGTATAAGCAAACATTGTAAATCTTAATCTTGCAGGATCTATTCCAATTCCATCATGTTCTTGTGAGTATCTTTTATGTAATGTATCAATAACTTTTTGGTTCACTTCAAAATCAATTGATTTACGTTTCATGTGATCTTCTACTTTGAAATTAAAATCATTATATTCATTTGGTTCTTCACCTTTACAAAACACATACAACATTTCAGATAGTTCACATAAACCATACAATACTTCTGTCATAGCAGAAGCTTTCTGATCAATTGATTCACTATTAATGGAATCTTCATAGGTTTTTATGTAAAGTTTTGCTTGTTCTATCTCCTCAAGAGAGGCATCTTCAGGTATAGTCATGCCTTCTGATACTTGAGCTCCTTTTTTTACCAAATTTCTAATGTTTTCGCATAAATAATCAATAACATAATTAGCATCAGTAGTTGTGGGGATAAGGTCAGGTTCTAATGGAGGGAGAAAACCTTGCAATTCAAAGATATATTCAATTACTTGTTCTACCTCTGTTACATTTTCTCTTTCCCAAAAAGGTATTTGTTGTTTCATTTTTTTTTATTCTGTTTTATTGCTCCTGGCAAACTGAATGGCCAGGGAGATATGCTTCTTCTGCAGCAGAATTACAGCTCCATAGTGATTTATCATAGACTGAATCTGTCAGTTTTTGTGTGTCAATAATCAAATAAGCACCTGCTACTGTTGCAAAGCCCCATCCCGGTGGACCAGAAGCAGCTGCTCCTACCAATACAACACCAACAAGAGTCAGAGTTAAAATATTCTGTGTTCTACTATCAATTTTAAATACTGCCACATCTTGATTTGAAGTAGTAGCCATTTGTCTTACCATTTCATCTAAATCACTTTGATCTGTCTGTTGCATTCCTCTAGGAGCACTGGTTGGATCTACTAAGTAAGCTATACGCCCAGCTGGATAAGACCATAGATTTGACATACTTGGATTTTGTGATATTTTTCCCATCATATCCATTGTGATTTCAGATGGTTCATGAGATGGAAGTTCGACTATACTCTGCTGTTGAGTTTGTGCTGCTGCTTCTGCTTGTTCAGCTTCTTTTGCTGCAGCTACTCTATTTCGAATGATATCTCTTAGTCCGTCAGGTTTACATTTGTCGTCATGAAAACTTGGACCTGCAACTGCATAAGTATACCTTCCATCTTGAGGAGGATATTCAACACATTGATTATCAGGATCACAAAACTCCTCCAATAACTTTGATCCTCCAGATCTTGGCCCTCCATCATATATTGGTTCATGTAGATCAGTAGAATTATCTCTATGAGCCTTTTCTGAGACTAATGTTACATCAAATGAATTAGGCTCATGGTGAAGTGTAAGATCTGTAGTTTTTAGACCATCTGCAAACAGCTGGTCAAGTATTCCACCATATAAATAATAATTATTTGAATCACTCAGAAGAGATGTAATCACACTTTTTTGATTGCCATCATCGACCAGGTTACCATCATGGCATAATTTTATAAGATCTCCTTCAGTCATTTCATCAATTATATCCCATTGACCATATAATTTGGCATTACCCACAGTTCTAATGTATGGACTTGCATAATTTGGAGCGCCAGGATTACGGACTACAAGATCAGTGGTGACTGCTGCTGCTGCAGCGGCTGCTACTGAATCTGATCCTTCATTACCAGTTGAAGGATTCCCACCTACAAATAAATCTGCCAATGTAATTGGTTCCTCTAAATAGGCTTCATCTTCACTATTGCATCCACTTGGTTTGCCGCCCTCACCAAATACAAGAGTATGATATTTACCTCCTGTTCTACGATTTAAGCAATTTATTGCTTTACCCTGACTGTAATTTTCCCAAAAATCTTCATCCGTAATACTTGAAAGAGGAGTTCCAGCTGCAGGCCAATTAGGATCTTCAGGTTCAGGATCAGACCAATCTCCAGTATTTGATGTACCAGCCGAAAATGAACTTGCTGAAGATGTATTAGTTACAACAGCAGTAGAACCTGTATTATCTGAAACTTCAACTTCAGCATCTGCCACTTGTTGATCTACACCACCAATCCATTCACAATCACTAAACCATTCATTATTTACAGGCTGTCTGTTATCACCACATCTTTCATATCTCATATAGTGATCTAATCTGTCTCCAGTACTTGGACCAGCCATCTGACCATTTGGTGCGGCTGTATTTGGTGTGCCACATGCCATCTGTGATGTCAAAAGTGTTAAGACAGCTGCAGAAAGTGAAAATATCCTTTGCCTTGGTGTAAATCGTGATTTATTATGCATTATATATAGAAACTGAGATTTATATATAAACTTTATGATATTTAACCATTAAAAAGTGGTTACCAATTCACCTGTTAAAAAAGTGAATAGATTTATTAAATATGGTGAATTTATGTAAAAAATGGTTCAATCCGATAATAATATTGAATTCAAGCCAAAATTCGTCCAAAGATACAAGGTTTTGCTTGGAGAGGATTTTGAATTTTTCAAAGAATTCTCATTAAAATATCTTAGAAGAGCAGTCAGAATCAATACTTTGAAAGTAAGTCCAAAACAAGTTAAAGAAAACTTATCAATAAAGGGTTGGAGTTTTGAATCTGTTCCTTGGTGCAAAGAAGGATTTTGGATTAATCATAAAGAAGGAAGAAGAGATATTGGAAATACTAAAGAGCATGCCTTAGGTTATATTTATGTTCAATCAGCTGCTTCAATGATACCTCCAATTGTACTTGATCCAAAACCTGGTGAGATTGTTCTTGATATGTGTTCTTCACCTGGATCAAAATCAACTCAGATTGCTCAGTACATGGATAATAAAGGTTTGTTAGTGTGTAATGATGTTTCTGCTAAAAGATTGGCACCGTTAACACTTAATCTTCAAAGGTGCAGTGTGCTTAACTCAGTTGTTACCAAAATGGATGGAAATAGATTTAAAAGATTTGAAGAGATATTTGACAAAGTCCTCGTAGATGCACCTTGTTCAGGGGTTGGAAGCGTAAGAAAATCATATAAAACATTGGAGATGTGGAATCCAAAGATGGTTAAAAGATTATCAGGTACTCAAAAACAATTAATCAAAAGTGGTTTTAGTGCTCTAAAACCAGGTGGGACTTTGGTTTATTCTACATGCACATTAGAACCAGAAGAAAATGAGGGAGTGATTGATTACCTTTTAAGACGCAAAGATAATGCAAAAGTTGAAGAGATTAAACTTAACATTAAGAGGAGCAAACCAATTCTTGAGTTTGAGGGTGAACAAAATAGTGAGCAAATAGAAAAATCTCTAAGGATCTGGCCCCAGGATAACGACACAGAGGGTTTCTTTGTTTGTAAAATTAAAAAGAACTAATCATTTCCAAGGTTTTTCTAAGTTAAGAATTGCTCTGATTTCATCTGAAGATACAGCACAACCATTTAGTTTTGCTCCCCATAAGACTGATTCAAGTAGTGTTCTTTTTGGGTTTTTCATTATGTTTTCTTGGAATTTACTTATGTATAAATCAAGTAGACCAATTTCGTAGGCAATTGTTAACAACTCAACACTTCTTAAGACTTTGATATTTTTCCAATATTTTTCAAGTTCTTTTATTTTGTCATGTTCTATTTTAACACTTGTGTGTAATTTCCTTCTCATATACTTTGCCAACTGCTCTGGCTGTTCAATTAGATATCTTGTTGTTCGCTCATCTGTAACTAGTGCTGGAGATCGTAAATGGTTTGCCAGAGCAATAGCCTCAATTTCTCCTCTATGAACTATTTTCACATATTGACCTTTGGCCTTTAAACAGTTGTTAGCTAGGTATAAGATCTCATCTGTTGTATCCTTAATATCATCTTTATTATAAATTTTTAACACACCACTACTAATGTGTTTCATCACTTGAATTGCTTCAAACTTAAACCTCTTTGTTTTTAGTGGCTTGTCAATTAGTTCTCTTTTTACTTCCCATGGGATATAGAATTCACCATTAAATCTTTGTTTTAATGGATCTAATACCCACAAAAGATTATTAAGTGCAAATGTGATAATTGGACCAGAGTCAAAAACAAGTGATTTCATTCAAACAAACCTCTTGTAAATTTTATTTTTTTAACAATATTTGTTGACTGCCCGTGATCTGAGATTTGAGTTTTTCCTACATAGTTCATCAGTTCCCACTGAGATATACCTAGTACATTTGCTGCCTGACCTAAAGAGATACCATGATCATATAGTTTTGTCCCTTTTTTAATTTCAGCTTGTCTAATAACTTCTTCAATGTACATTTTTAGCTTAATATCTGACTTAGAAATTAGTTCTAACATTTTTTTACTTATTGCTTTATACGAAGAAATATCATTCTTTTGAAGAAAACCAATTCCCTGCTCAAATAATTTTATGTATCTTGATCCGTCTAATTGTCCTCTTTCTAAAACCTTTGATAAAGAGTACATAATAACTGCATTTGATACAGAATACTCATCTTGAAAAATGCTTGCATTATGAATTGTATGATTGCTAAGTTCCTTTAATTCAAAGTACTCTTTTCTTTTTAAAATCTCAATTGCATTCTTAGCTGCACTTATAAGATCTGTTTTTACTGATTCGTTCATGTATTTGAATTTAATTTGAGTTTTTATAAATCTTTCCTCAGTTGTAAAAATAATTTAAACTGATTATTTGAGACAAACGAAAGGTTTTTATATATTAATGCAATCCAAAATATAGTAAAAAGAGACAAGATGGCTAACTGGTTACAAAAAATTATTAATAAATTGTTTAGAAATCTCTTCAAAAAGAAGGGTCATGTAAAACTTGGCTTATATGGTCCACCAAATGGTGGAAAAACAACCTTAGCAAACCGAATTTGTAAAGATTGGCTTGGTGAAGAGATGGGTTCAGTTTCTAATATTGCTCATGAGACTAGAGAAATCCAGATTAAGGAGGAGATTCATATAAAATCTGATGGAAAAGAATTGAGTTTTAACCTTGTAGATACTCCTGGAATTGCTACAAAGATAGATTATGAAGAATTTATTAAAGCAGGAATGAAGGAAACAAAGGCAAAGAAGAGAGCAAAAGAAGCAACAAAAGGGGTTATTGACGCTATTAAATGGCTTGATGAAATGGATGTTGTGATTGTTGTTTTAGATTCAACAAAAAACCCATACAGTCAGGTTAATATAACTATGATTGGTAACCTTGAAGCAAGAAAAATTCCAGTATTACTTGTTGCAAATAAAATTGACCTTAAAAAATCTAAGATTAGGAAAATTGAAGCGGCATTTCCTCAATATGATGTTGTTGGAATAAGCGCTAAATATGGGGATAATATTGATGACTTTTACAAAGCATTATTTAAATTGGCGGGCTGAAAATGTTAACACTACACTTTGTACCACATTACGAAATTGAATCTTTGGATTCAAAAAAGAGAATTAAAAAGCTTTTAAGACTAGCAAAGCAAAACAAGATTGTTGTACTTGAAGGTCGGTTGAAAAAAGAAGAAGAGACTGAACTAATCAAGCAAACAATGGAAGAGATCAATACAAAGTTTAAAGGTATTGAGCTAGCTGTTATTTATCCAGAAGTTAGTTCGGATAATATTGTTAAAAGAGCAAAGAACGAAGTGATTAATTTTCTGCTTAAAGATAGACAAGGTATGACAATAATTGGACCGGCCACTATTGTTAAGAAAATTAAAAAAGATCCAAACAAAATTACCTTGCTTACAAAAGAACAAAGAAAAAAGAGAAGTAGGTAAACAATGCCACACCAATGTGTTAGATGCAATACAATTTATGATGATACTGCTCAAGAGATTCTAAAGGGATGTAGTTGTGGAGGTAAGCTTTTTTTCTATATTAAGAAGAAAAGATTGGAAGAATTAAAAGAAACAACTGTTAAACTTACTAACAAAGATAAGAAACAAATTGAGAAGGATATACTTGAGCTTGTTGGTAAGGAAAGAATTGAAGAGGACCAACCAGTTATTCTTGATTTTGAATCTATTAGAATATTAAAACCTGGACAGTATGAGCTTGATCTTGTGCACTTGTTTAAAAAACAACCTCTTGTATACAAACTTGAAGAAGGAAAGTATATTATTGATTTACCTGTGACTTTTGGACAGGAAAAAGAACGGGTAGATGATTGACAGTTTTACGGAAAGATTCCGGAGATTTCTACATAACCAATAATAACATAGGAATTAATGGTTAATTTATGAATTTTAAAGTCAAAGATTGGCCGAATAATGAAAGGCCCAGAGAAAGACTCATTAAGCAAGGTTCAGAGGCACTAAGTGAATCAGAACTATTGGCAATTATTTTAAGAACTGGTTCTGCTAACCAGAATGTTGTTGATCTTTCAAAAAGTATTTTAAAAAAGTATGATCTAAGGGATTTATCAGTGGCCACATATGCAGAGATAAATAAATTTAATGGAGTAAGTAAAGCAAAAGCTTGCCAGTTAATGGCTTGTTTTGAGATTGGTAAGAGACTGGCATCTGTGTCCAACGTAAAAAAAACTTATATTGAATCTAGTGATGATATTGCTTCAGTATTATTTCCTGAATTAAGATTTATTAAAAAAGAGAAGTTTATTGGAGTTTATTTGGATTCAAGAAATTCATTAATAAAAATGGAAACAATTTCTGTGGGTAATCTAAATTCATCTATTATCCACCCAAGAGAGCTTTTTAAAGTTGCTATTCAATTAAGTGCTAATTCAGTTATTATTGCACATAATCACCCAAGTGGTGATCCAACCCCAAGTAAAGAGGATATTTACATTACAAAGAAAATCATAAGCGCCGGAAGGGTGATAGGAATTCCAGTATTAGATCATATTATTGTTGGTGAAGATGAGTATATAAGTATGGCTGAGCAAAATGTAGTTAGATTTTAATCAACAATCCTTGCAGCATTAACTACTTTATCTCCAGAATTCAATCTCATTAATCTTACTCCCTGAGTGTTTCTTCCAATTTGTGAGATACCTTTTGCCGGAACCCTAATTAATATTCCTTGTCTGCTTACAAATATGATTTCATCTGAGTCATTAACTGATTTGATGTCAGCAACATTCCCATTTCTTTGACTGCATTTGATATTGATAACTCCTTTGCCGCCTCTTCGAATTAGTCTATAACTTGAGATTTTTGTTCTTTTGCCAAAACCATTTTCAGTTATTGTTAATAAGCTTTTTTCTTCATCACTAATTACCATACCTACAACATAATCATTTTTCCCTAATCTTATTCCCCTAACACCTCGGGTAGCTCTACCAGTAGGTCTTACATCTGTCTCCTCAAATCTTACTGCCTGACCTTTTGCAGTTGCAATTAACAATTGCTGTTTTCCATCTGTCATCACTACATCAACTAATCTGTTATCTTCTTCAAGCTTAATAGCTATGATTCCTCCTTTTCTTGGATTTGAGTATTCACTAAGTTTTGTTTTGTTGATTATTCCATTTTTTGTGACCATAACTAAATTATTTTGTTCTGAAAAGTTTCTTATTGGGATCATAGCTGTTATTTGTTCATCTTGTGAAAGCCTTAATAGATTCACAATAGCTTTTCCTTTTGCCTGTCTTGATGCATGAGGGAGCTGGTATACTTTAATCCAAAATACTTTTCCTTTGTCTGTGAAAAATAAGATGTATGAATGGGTACTTGATGTGAAAATGTGTTCTACAAAATCTTCTTCCTTTGTTGACGTAGTTCTAATTCCCTTGCCTCCTCTATGCTGCATTTTGTATAGCTGAGGCTGTGTTCTTTTAATGTACCCAGAATTTGTTATTGTGATGACCATTTGCTCTTCTTTGATTATGTCTTCATCAAGGATCTCTTCTTCTTCCTCAATTAATTCGGTTCTTCTTTCATCACCAAAATCTTGTTTTATTTGGGTTATTTCTTCTTTGATTATGTCCAAAACCTTTTGTTCTGAATCAAGAATAGATTTGAACTCCTTAATCTTTTTAGTTAACTCCTCATTTTCATCTTTTAGCTTATCGATTTCAAGAGCTGTAAGTTTTTGTAGTCTCATATTAAGGATTGCTTCAGTTTGTTTTTGGCTTAGTTCAAATTCTTTTTGCAATCCTTGCATTGCTTGGGCAGCATTACTTGAGTTTCGAATCAACTTTATTACAGGATCTATATTTTTTAATGCAATTAAAAGGCCTTTTACAATGTGTATTCTTGCCTGGGCTTTTTTCAAATCAAATTGCGTTCTTTTGGTTACAATCTCTTTTCTATGATCAATATAATTAGAGATGAATTGTTTTAAATTGAGTCTTTTTGGTACATTGTTTACCAATGCAAGCAGGTTTGCCCCAAAAGTTGTTTGTAATCTAGTATGTTTGTAAAGCTGGTTTAATACAACATCTTTATTTGCATCTTTTTTCAGGATGATTACAATTCTCATTCCTGTTCTATCTGATTCATCTCTAAGATCTGCAATACCCTTTATTCTGTCTGTTTTTACACAATCTGCAATCTGTTCTATTAATCTAGATTTATTTACCATGTAAGGAATTTCAGTTATAATTATGGCAGGTTTTCCTTTAATTTCTTCAGACTTGGAGCGAGCTCTAACTTTAATCTGCCCTTTTCCTTTTTTATATGCTTCAATTATCCCTTTTGTTCCAACAATGATTCCTGCAGTTGGAAAATCAGGCCCAACAATTATTTGATTTAATTCATCAATTGTTATTTGGGGATTATCTACTTGTGCAATAATTGCATCTGAAACTTCTGATAAGTTGTGAGGAGGTATGTTTGTGGCCATCCCTACTGCGATTCCAGAAGAACCGTTAATAAGCAAGTTTGGTAGTTTTGCAGGTAATACAGTTGGTTCTTTTAAGGAGTTATCAAAGTTTTCAACAAAGTCAACTGTTTCCTTTTCAATATCTTCTAGAACAGCATCAGAAATTTTTTGAAGTTTTGCCTCAGTATTGTGATTAATAAATCCACTAGCAATAAAGGAATGACAACGACTGTCTACTTTTACAGAATAAACTTTCTTCTTTTTACCAAGTTTTTTTGTGAACTTAACCTTTGAAAAAAGGTATCTTATTTTTAGAAGATCTTTTAGCAAAATAGCATCTTTTTTATCAACAATTTCCAACAATTCTCCAATATTTTTTTCTAAGTTATTGTATCTATCAAAATTAAACCGACTTATCTTATGTAATTTGTACTTCTTTCTTATATATTCTGAAATAAAAGGAATAAGATCAGTCTTGCTCATTCTATTAGGATTTATAGAATCAATTTTTCCTAAGATACTAATTTTTCGTGGAGAAAAGAAATTGATATTATCTTTAAAAGCTTTAATTGAAGCATGTCCTGATATAATTAGTTTATAACAACCGTTTCTTTTATCCTTATAAGGAGATGTTGTTACAATTCCAAAGTTCAGAAGCAAGATCTTTAATTGACTGATCAGTTTTTTGCTTTTAGAGTTATATGTTAATTCAATACTTTTCCCAAAATGCCTCTTGTCAATCTTATATTTAACAGAACCATCTCCTTCAAATAATCCTTTTAAGAACTCAGCAATTATTTTTTTTGTTGATTGTAGAACAGAAAATGGAATCTCTTTTTTGTCAGACTTTGCCTCTCTTAAACCAATATTTTTTAAGAAGTTGACAACATGTTGATGATATATCTCAAGTTCAAGACAATTACCTGCAATTTTTCTTTCATATATTTGTATTCCTTTAAATTGATCATAAATAATATTCTTTATTTTGTTATAATAGTGCATATCAGAATTACAAAATATAATTTTTTTCTGATGAAATGAACCTTCTGCAACCAAAGCGCCTAGTAAAAATGCAAGGTGCTTGTTCATGCTTTTTGGTAAATCAAATTTAATTGTGTTCTTTTTTCTCTGTGGAATGAAACTAATTAGATCAAAATTTTTCTTTGAAAACAATGAACATCCTCTGTTGAGTACCACAATATCTTTTTTTGTGATATTTTTTAGAAGTTTCCATTCTGTTTTTGGAATACCATCAAGTGTCCAGCATAAAATTGGATGATTGTGTGAACCCTTAATTTCGTAGCCTAGTTCAGTTTCCAGTTCAATGATATTGTGTTTACCAGAATCAAAGAACTTTGAAGCTGTATTTTTTTTACCATTATAGGATAATATTTTCATATTAATCTTAGTTTCCTGTTTGTTGGAAATACTATCAATTGGTAAAATGCCTTTATCAGTCAAGATTAGTGAATCACCAGTAATACAATACCTCATTGCTGCTGCTGAATCTCCATCAATAGATCCAAAATTACCCTGACCATTGACAAGAGGATATCTTAGTGAGAATCCTTGGGCCATTCTTACAAGTGTGTCATAAACTGCAGCATCTCCATGTGGATGATATTTACCTAAAACTTCTCCAACAATTCTAGCACATTTTCTAAATGGCTTATTATGAACAAGACTCATTTGCTGCATAGCAAACAAAACTCTTCTATGCACTGGTTTTAGACCATCTCTAACATCAGGTAAAGCTCTACCAACAATTACGCTCATAGCATAATCTAGATAGCTTTGTTGCATCTCATGTTCTATTATTCGCCTGACTATTTTTTCTGACATTTTTATATAAAATGAGCTCAGAAATCGCCCAAATCCTTATATATCAAGAACCTTTAGTTATATATAAAGCTTTTGGTATTCATTTAAGAGTAGAAGCTCCCTAAGGGAATAATTTGAATACTTCAGCTATTGTTCAATTTTGATAAGATTATTTCTAACTGAAAAGCTTTTTCCGCAGTAAACGCACCTTTTTCTTTTACCAATTATAGTCTTTCGGGGCATACATTTCATGTTTTGCCTGCATTTAGGGCATTTAAGAACTAGAGCCATCTTGAGAATCACTCTCTTGGTTTTTTTCTTTATCCTTAGCATCTGTGTTCTCAGGATCAGTCTTTGCTTTAGTATCTTCATCTGGATCTGATTGTTCAGATTCATCATGTGCCTCAGTTTCATCAGAGTTTTCTTCTAACTCATCTGTTTCTTCAGATTCTACAGAATCCTCAGACTCTTCTAATTTTTCAGATTCTGATTGATCAGAGGATTCTTCCGGGCTAGATGATTCATCATCTTGCTTATCATTAGTAGTTTCGTCTTTCTCAGGATAGTCCACAACTTCCAGATGCGGCTGCTCAACTGCTGGTTCAACAACTTCTACTCTGGTGGATTCTTGCTCTTTGGATTTTTCAGATTCAGGCTCATCATATACTTGTAAATCTCCAAGTTTTTCATCATAAGGTTCCATTCCCTGCTCTTCAAGGTCTTTTAGAATGATATCTTCTTCTGATACATCCTTAAAATTACCAAATCTTTCTTTTACAGCTTCTTTATCTTTAAGATCAAAATATTCAAAAAATCTTTGTGCAAGTTTGATTGTGTATGATCTTCCGTGAGGAGTTTTTGATATATATCCCATGTCTACAAGTTCTTTAATGTGCTCATATGCCTTATTTCCTCTGGTATTTATGACATCAGATTGAAGCACAGGTGCTTTCCAAGCAATCACTGCTAAGCTTTCCATTATTGCTCTGCTTAATTCTGTATGAGGCATTATATTCTGAACTGTATCCATGTATCTTTCTCCAACAGTAAGCTTCCAAGTATTTGCTTGGTTGCTTAGAATAAATGCAGAATCTTTTTGCTCATAATCTATTTTTAATTCATGTAATATCTTTTTCGTTGATTCTAGATCTAGCTTTACATGAGCTGCAATTTCATGGTCTTCAATTCTATCACCAATTGCAAATAAAACTGCTTCAATTCTCTTTTTTTCCATCTCCTGTGACAAGTTGATACCCCTTTTTAACTTTTTCAATTTTTCCTTTTTTAATAAATGCTTGGATAAACGGATCTAATTGTTTTGGAACTATCCCTACTTTTCTTGATAATTCTTCTATGGAAGTTGGTCCATTCTCCAATGATAGTGTAATTAGGTTTGTTAAAATTGCTTCTCCATTTTTTTTTAGTAATTGGTTTTCTGCATTTAAATTGGCTACATTATTGCTAATAGTATGTAATTTTGATAATAGATCATTTAGTACATCTCCAAAATTACTTGAACTAACTGCTAATTTATCTGGTTCAATTATCTCAACAGATGATGGCATATAATCAAAGCAAAAATCTAAGATCTGGTTTGTGGACTGGAATTGCAGTTCAAGTTCTGCAAATGTGCTAAAGAATGATTCCACTTCTTTTGGCTCAAATACTTTTTCTTCAACAATTTTAATGGTTTTCTGATCTTTAATTTTGTCCATCACAAGGCTCATAGACTTAATAACATGATCTTTTGGTTTTCCCACTATCTCAATGATTGATTTTACAATCATTTTTTGGTTTTCTGGCATGAGATATTAGAAAAAGAGGATGTTTAAAAAGGTTGTGGATGTTTTATAAGAATCATTCTTCCTGTGAGGTATTTGGATTTAATGTCCAGATTTCCAAACAATTATCGTCTAATTTCATTCCTATGTCTGTTTCTATATATGCAGCAGTAATTGCAACATCATGTCCTGCCTGCTCATAACTCCTGATTACCTCAGCAGGTGGTGTTTTTGTTATATCATAAGAATCAGCCCACCTCATAGGAAAAACTCCTTGACTTACAAATCCTTTTGTTTTAAGTAGTTCTGTGACTGCTTCATAAGTATTTCTAATTACTTGTTCTACAATTTCATTTCCTGGAGAATCCTTGTAATGATCAGTTAATCTACCATCAAAATAATGTACTGTAGCCATCTGTTCCACCAAATAGTTGAGATTGTATTAAGTATATAAATATTTCCACTTTTGACCACTGTTAAATGATTACTGGCTCCCTAACAGATCCAGATTGAATTCTTGATATTGTACAAAGGAAATGACATCCAAAATATGTTACCAAACGTTTTTTATTTTAGTCTTGATACTACGATTAGAACTTAAATACAATTTCTGTAAATTAATATTAAAAACAGTAAGAATATTAAGACTGACTAGTAGCCAAAGTCACTGTCAAAGATACATTTATTTATCAATAGGACATACTCCACCAGCACATGCTGGAACTACTTGTGGCTTTTTAATAATTCCTAAATTAATTAGTCCAAAGTATATTTTACACCCCACACATATGCCAAAGGATGTTTCAAGCCACAATAGCATCAAACAGATACTACAAATTGAAAAGGGAACAATTCCTCTTATACTAAATATTACTGAGATAAATATCATAGAGACTGCCATTATCAGACCCAAAGACCAAGCAAATCGCTTCTGAATTGCACCTGAATATTCAGGCCTTTGCTTTTTGACAATCAGGCTTCCTAATGCAAAGAAAGGTGCAAAATAAGGATTGATAACTCTAATTAAGAATTCAAGTGAAAATGCTAAAATTGTTATTGTAAGCAGTGTGAAATTTCTTAAAAATAAGGTAATAACAAAGGTTACTATACCTATGATAAGCATAATTCCTGCCCCAGCACGAGCATCTCTTTCATTAACAACTCCATAGGTTACTTGTTTTCCATCAATAATAAGATTATCAATTATTTTTCCATAAGCCATTTATTTAATCAATTGGAATTAGTTTTTAAAGATTAGGTTTAAGGTTTGGGTATTTGTTGTTATATGTAACAGTTACACATAAGTAAAACCTCACACAGAAACCTTTTTATACTATTCAAAGTTACTTTTTCTCATGGAAGCTGTAGTTGTTAATTTCAGGCGGGGAAGACACAGACAGAAAACAAACCAATTGGTGCTTCAGATTAAAGGATCTGATGATATTAAGAAAGCTGAAAAGTTTGTTGGTAAAAAAGTTGTTTTCACATCTCCTGCTGGAAAACAGATAAATGGAGAGATTAGTGCTGCACATGGTAATAGTGGAGCTGTACGAGCTAGGTTTGAAAGAGGGCTTCCTGGCCAACTTCTGGGTAGAACTGTTAAAGTTGAGTGATTTCTTTTAATCAATATTAAAAAAGCTGTCTGCACCAGGCCGTTTCGTTCGCCAGTTTGCTAAACTCTATTCAATCATTAATCCAAGATAACAACAGTGCAGGCAAACTGTTCCTTTCTGAATCTTATGATGAACACTGTCTCTCTCACATAAATTTGGCCAAGGTGCTGATAACTTTGAATATGAATGATCATTTTTTTCAAAAGGTTTAAAAGACCATACTCCTATGTATTAATTATGAAAGATCTTATTACTTTTCTTGGTACTGGACAAGGTCCAATGGTTATTGGTAAGCATGTTAGAGCTTCAGGAGGGATTGTTATTAATGCATATGATCATCAAATTCATATTGATCCTGGCCCAAGTTCTCTTGCTATGGCCAAAGAATTCTATCTTAATCCAAGAGCTACAAGTGTTGTTTTAGTATCCCATAATCATCTTAACCATTGCAATGATGTTAATGCTGTGATTGATGCCATGACTATTGGAGGTTTAGACAAAAGCGGTGTTTTGATTTGTAATAATTCACTGATTAATGGAGATGAAGAAAACACACCTTATCTAACCAAGTTTCATAAAAGATGTTTGGAAAGATATATTGTGCTTAAGCCAAACCAAAAAGCTGCTGTAGATAATATTGAAATTCATACAACTTATACAAAACATTCAGTTGAATGTATGGGTTTTAAGTTAATTACTCCTGAATTTGCCATCTCATACTTATCAGATACAGGTTATAGTCAGGATATTGGAAAGGAGCATCTAGGTTCGGATATTCTGATATTAAATGTGGTTAATCCCACTGGTACAGAATCAAGGTTTAATCTTAATTCTGAAGATGCAATAAGGATAATTTCAGAAGTTCAACCAAAATTATCTGTGATAACTCATTTTTCTGCAAAAATGCTAAATACAGATCCACTTATGGAAGCAAGAAATATCAATAAAGCAACAAAGAGACAAGTTATGGCTGCCAAGGATGGACTAACTATTAATCCCAAAACTTACTCGTCCAAAAGAAGACAGCAAAAGTTAGGCTATTATTAAAAAATTAGTGAAATTAGCAACCCAATAAAGCATCCTGCTGAGATAAATGGCATTGCAGGATAGTATCTATTTTTCTGGCTTTTTATTAACAAAAGAAACAAAGTTAATGCAGCAGTAAAGGTTATTATGAATGGTGCGAATTTGTTTGGAAGTGATTTCATCACAACTCCTGAAAAAAT
>CAYQPU010000018.1:0-31674 GCA_964419615.1 uncultured Methanosarcinales archaeon
AAACTTGGTTGCCTTAAATATCAACCATCAAAGGATCATCTTTTACAAACTCAGCCTTTAATCCTAATTTCTTAAAATAATCACACATAGCAATCATTGAAAACTTTTCAGTTGAGTAATGAGTTCCGCCTATCACACTTACTTTGTTTACTTTTAATAATTCATGTGCATCTTTTGAATAATCATTACAATTAGTAATGCCACTAACAAACACATTAGCACCTGACTTAACAATCGCATCTGTATCTTCTGTCAAACCGCCTCCTGCAATTACAGCAACCTTTCCATTTAATTCCTCATCACCATAAGGATAAACTCTAACTTTGTGACCAACAGCACTCTCAAATTTATCTTTTAATTCAGTTAATGTTTTACATTCAGTCTTACAAAACAAACCTGCCATAGCACCGTGATATGGAGCAAAGGTATCAAACGGTTTTAAATCAAGAGCCTTTGCCAACATACCACTAGTAGAAAACTCACCAAAATCATCAAGTGGAACATGCAAACAATAAACACTTATTTTATTCTCTTTTAATTTCTTAATCAATTCAGGTTCCATATTCTTAAAAATATCTGGAGCCTTATCAAGTCGCCAATCCATAGGGTGATGCACAAATAGCAGAGCATTTTTTACTCCTTTATCCAAAACTGCTCTTATTACCTTATCATTTGCAAAAACAGCTGTAAAAACCTGCTCAATCTCCTCAGTATGATCACACACTAATCCCATTGCTCTTTGCTTAAAATTCTCCGTGAGAAACTCACCAATAGGCTGCATCATCTCAACCCACATATCTTCCATATTAGGTTTAATAAAATCAGTATCCAATTTATTAAATAATTCTTTAGCTTTCATAAAACAACTAGAATCAGTTCAGCTAATAAATTTTATGAATTTGTCATGGTTTCAAGACAAGCACTCAATCCCCTATAATCCCTAGGGATATGAATATCTGGCTCCAATCCTTCTGGAATCATTTGTTTCTTTGATACATATATCCCGACAAGTTCATCATCAGGTACAAGTTCCCTTGCCGTCTTGATAGGATCAGTAAGAGCCTCTTCATCTCCAATCAACACAACACCTCCTTCGATGTCCCTAAGGTAATCTTCTAAGAACTTGACTTTCATTCTATTGTGAATATAACCTGTGTGCATGTCGCTTCCTAATTCACTAGCAAAAGCACAAGTAAACTCCTTAATATTTCTTGTAAGTATAGAAGTATGAGCATTCAGTAAATACCCATAAAAATCTTTAACACCTTTATACATTGCCTTTTCTAATTGGCCTCCAACTAGTTGCTCAATTCTGTCTAATTCTTCAGGATTATCTTCAATAAATTCAGCATTATAATCAAGCCAAGATTCTTCCAAAGCAAGCTGCAAAGGATAATCATTCTCAATATCTGAAACCTTATCAAGGGAATCTCTAATAAATGCCCAAGATACTCTACCTACAGATCTAAAACCCCATCTATAAAAACTTGGATCCAAAACCTTTGTTCCCTTCTTCCAAAACATCAGGTCAAAAAATGGTTTTTTGAACACCAAACAATCAGCAAGAGTATAATCTAGGTCTGCAACAACGTGTTGTGCAGTAACAATTCTGTTAAGCGTTTGTTCTAGATCACCATTATGACCTACCCATGATCCCCTAATTGGTTCAATATACTCCATTAAAATGGGGAATCTAAATTGATTTATATATATTGAGATATTAGTTTAAAAACAAAACACAGGATACCTACTAAGAGATTTATTTCCAGCTACAAGTATTTGCTGGATAGGCTCTTTATCATGATACCAACTTGGTAATTTACTTGGATCAGATTCTCTGATAATTTTCACAAGTTTAGTACTAGCATTAAAAGGTTGATATCTACGCAATACAAGTTTACTTTTTCCTTCTTTAAATGCATAATTAGGCTCCCCAACTAAGAGATCATCTCTTTTAACTAATGATTCATCTCCCCACTTAAGTCCAATCTTAAAAAACTGATCAAAATTGTCTGCAAGATTATCCTTACCTTCAATCTCAATATATTTAATGATTGAATCTAAGACATCATATGGCCCGAGTACATCTGTTCTAGAAAGTGTGGCTCTGGATTTTGAAGGGGTAAATCCTTCCATACCATAATTACCAAATAGAATCAGATGACCAACTCTGTTTTGTTCAGTTAGTAACATGATATATGCTCTGACTCTATCTTGGCGCATCTCCCAATTAGAATTACCATTCAACAATTGACCGTACATCCATTGCGCATGTAAAAAAAAGCTTCACTATCTGAATTAATTTGATTCCATCCCAAAACTCTATTCAAATACCTTTTTGGAACTCCTGCCTGAGGATTTTTGGCTAAATTGTAGCCTTGAAGATTTCTCACTAAAAAAGAGGATACTTGACCCTCAAGAGACTCTAACAGATCAATATATTCAGAATCACTTTGAATTATCATATGAAAAGAGAATATAAACTAATTTAAATACATTATTTGAGAAAAATAAGTAAAAAAAGAAAGAATCAGCGTTTTTTTGCTCTTTTTTTAGTAGAAGGCTTTCTTTTAACTGGTTTTTTCCTTGCTACCTTCTTTTTCACAGGTTTCTTTTTAGAAACTTTCCTAGCCTTTTTCTTTACAGCCTTCTTTTTTGCTGGAGCAGAAACCATTCTTTCAAGCTCTGCAATCCTCTTGCTAAGCTTTGTTAACTCTTTTCTGGTTGCAGGACCAACAGTTTTTACAGCCTTCTTAGTATGCTTTTTTACAAGCTTTTCAACATTCTTCCTCTGCTTTGCAGATTCATCCATCATAGAACTAACTAATCTATCTCCTTCTTTTTTTGAGAGTTTGCCTTGCTTGACCATCTCATTTACAACCTTTTTGGCTGTATCTCTTGTCAATACCGCAGCACCAACTCCTAACATGAATATTTTACTTAATGTTTTTTTCATTTAATCACCTCAATTTTTTTGTACGAAAGTTAGATACAACCACGTAAAACAAAAGAGTGGTTGCTATTGATAAATACATAAACGAAAACAAAGGTACTCCCCAAACAACTCGCTCGCTATATGGAAGCACCATTGCAGCTCCAATAACAAGTGAAACAATTATCAAACCAAAAACAAGATTAATTGTAGATCTGCTAATCTCTCTGGTTAACATCCCCATATCTTTTTGAATTAATTTAATTGTATTATCAGCTGACTTAAATTCCATTAAAAACTCCTCTGATTTGTCAGGAAGATTCTTCATAAATCTCATAACTTTGTGCGAATAAGTATGTGTTTTTCTAAAAGCCTTTTTAGGGCTGAGTCTCTTTTTTTCAAGCTTTTTAACAAAAGGTTTTGCAGTTTCAAGTAAGTTAAAATTTGGATCAAGAATCTCACAGCTACTCTCCAAAGTAACAATAGACTTGCACAGTAATATGAAATTCACAGGGAATCTAATTTTATACTCGCGAGCAATTGATAGTAAATTATGGAAAAGATCAGATAAGTCCACATGTTTAATAGATGTACCTCTATACTCACTCAGGTGATCAACAAGATCTTCCTTTAAAGATTCCATATCAACAGGCTCAACAATAAAACCCATATTGACCATGCACTCAGCAACCATATCAACATCTCCTCTGATTAAGGAAACAAACAAGTCTGCTGAATCTTCTTTTAGCTTTTCATCAAGAAAACCATTGATGCCAAAATCAACAAGAGCAATTTTATTGTCCTTCAGCACAAATATATTAGCTGGATGTGGATCTGCATGGAAAAAACCATCTATGAATATTTGTTTTAAAAATGAGGTAACAAGATTGGTTGTAACTTTGTGCTTATTCAAACTGGTTTTTTTATTTTGAACATTTAAAAGTTCAGTTCCCTTGATAAGTTCAGTAGTCAAAACTTCATTGGTTGTATAATCCCAATAAACCTTTGGAATCTTTGTTGTCTTATCTTCCTTAAAACTACTATAAAACTTATCAATACTCTTTGCCTCTCTTACATAATCCATCTCTTTAATTGTATATTTTTGAAATTGTTTTACTATCTCAATAGGATCAACAAAAGATTGAGGAAAATGTTTTTTAACCAACTTAGCCAAGTAGAAAAGCAAATGGATGTCTGTATGAAATAACTCATTAACACCTGGTCTTTTAACCTTTACTGCAACTTCTTCTCCGCTCTTAAGTTTTGCAATATGAACTTGACCAACAGAAGCTGCTGCAACTGGCCTGCTATTAAATTCCTTAAATAATTCTTTAACAGGTTTTCCAAGCTCTTTGTGAATAATTGCTTTTGCTTTTGAGCTTGGAAATGGTTTTACCTTATCCTGAAGTTTTGAAAATTCATTAGCATAATCTTTTGGAACCAAGTCTGGTCGTATGCTAAGCATCTGCCCAAGTTTAATAAAAGCTCCTCCCAATTCCTCAAAAGCTTTTCTTAACTTTTCAGGATTATCAGATTTCTTGAACTTGTGCTTTTTATTTTTCTTATGAAATGGAAGAATATGTGTTAATTTAATACCATGCAAAAGATAACCAAACTCATATTTAAACAAAACATTCACAATCTGTTTTAATCTACTAAAATCAGTTACCTCTTTTTTTATGCGCATTAACAAATCCTACAAGAATTCAATATATAAATTTATTGATTAATAGGACACACAAAGAAGGTTAGTGGCTCTGGGCCAGCTCGTTTGCCAGTTTGCTAACTAGTTTCTTAATTAAAAACAATATTACTTTTAAGATGGCAAACTGCTCTTTTCTTAATCTTACGACAATATAAGGCTCACTCACAAGAATTTGGCCTGGGAGCCACTAACCATTATTAACAATAATAATCCTAATTAATAACAGTCCCTTCAAAATTCTTCCCTTCAATATATTTTTTTAGATTAGAAATCTTTTTTCCGTTCATAATCACAACTTTAATCCCATTCTTCCTTGCACGCTTGCTTGCCACAGGATCAAAAGGAACATTCTTTCCTGGATCCCATTTGTCACCAGTAATTTTTAGAAAATCAGTCCAAGATATCTTATCAAGTGGTTTAGCATCCTTATTAAACCTAGGATCTTTGTCAAAAACATGATCAATATTGGTTAAATTAATAACAGTCTTAATACCAAACTTTTTTGCCAATACAACAGCAGTGTTATCAGTACTTCTTCCTGGCTTCCAACCTGCAGCAATTAAAACATCCTCTTTAAACTTAATATCTGACCTTGGATTCTTAATCACTCTTTTATGAGCATGATCTCTGAAAATAGTTCTTAGCAAATGGGCATTTAATCTAGTGCTATGAATTCCAAGCCAGTCAATATCATCAGAATTAAGGTCAGAAACAGTTGATGCTGCATGTTGATATTTCCTGCAGATCTTACCTCCTCCAACAACGATCACAAATTTATAACCCTTATCAATATAACTGACAATCAAGTCTCTAAACTTTTTAAGAAGTGAAATATCAATCTCTTCAGGAACAACAAGCGAACCTCCAAGAGATATAACAATCTTTTTCACATCAACCACCAATGCCAATCAAACTTACACCAATTAAAATAAACAAAATTCCTAGCCATTTGTAAACATTCATCTTTTCCCCTAACATTCTTTCTGACAAAAAAGCAACCCAAATATAAGTTGTAGAAATTAATGGATATAAAATTGAAAGTTCTCCTCCACGTAAAGCAAGAATATAAATCACAGTCCCAAAACCGTAAACCAAAACACCCCCAATAAGATATTTGTTTGTTAATAATGATTTTAATTTAAACTCTAAACTATCTGCAGCCTTTTTTAGCAAGATCCCACCATAAGCGCCAGCAAGGCAGCCAGTCAAAACCATTAGCACAGACAATAATTGTGTCATTTTTGACTCCCCACACCAATAAAGCTAACTCCTACTACAATTGCAGCTACACCAAACCATTTCATCTGATTCATTGTATCGGTTAAAAAGACCTTCGGAGCAGCTAAACTCACCCAAACATAACTCAAAGCAATTAATGGATATAAAACTGAAATCTCTCCACCTCTAAACGAAATAACCATTAATGCAGCTGATATAATATATAAGAATCCACCAATAATAAGTGGCCAATTAGTCAAAAGCGCTAACAAATTGGGTTCTAGTCTTAAAGCAGCCATCTTATAAAGTATCTGAGCAACAGAAGTCAAGAACGTAAAAAAAATCACAAGAGCAATTGCCCATGGTTTAGTTTTCATAATAAATGTGAGTTGCTTGGAGGTTTAAAAAGATTGTGATTGTGAAGACCTAAATAAACAATAAGCTATCGCTATCTCTCTTCCAACTTTTTTGCAGGTTTTATTATAATGCGCTACCCAATCATAATGCCTCCTGCTAATTATTCCGCTGGGATATTCTATGTGATCACTTGGATATAGAATATTAATCTCTTGGTTCTTTACAACTGTCACCAGCTCTTTACCCATACTAGCATTACAGCAATAAACTAGGAGTTCATGACCCTTATCATCAACTCTATCTTCAAGTTGGTCCTTTATTCTAGACCTAATCTCTAGCCCCAAATTGATGTCATCAATTGTTAAGGTTAACTTTGGTTTATCACCCCCCCTAAACTCACCACTCATACCCTCTGGTACAAAATCCATTACACCCATCAAGATATAATTGAAATGTCCAATCATATATTGCCGTTCTTTACTAATATACACATCTTTTCTTTCTAAATAATTCCTGATTTTTTTTTGAATGTTTTTTAGTCTCATTTTGTGTGACTATTAACCCCACAATAATGGACATATGCATCTGCAACAAGATCCAACAAATCCACACATGTTTCATGGTAATGAGTAAAAGGATTTACATTTGGATTACACTCTGGTTTAAATGGGTGCTTTAAATATAACTGATTTCCAAACATGCTTGCTACAGTAGAACTGTGCCAGTCAGTGTCCTCACAACAATAAAAAACACTTTTCCAACCTTCATCAATAGATCGAAGCTTTTCTATTGCTTTTTTTCTAACAACAGGCATAACATTTTCATACAGATCCCTATTAAATGTTAACTCAAATCTATACTCCATTATGATCTCTGGATGTGTTGGACTCATAATATTAACAATAAGCCCATTTAGTCCCTCTGGTAAATCCATCTTGCCAGTTGTCATTGATTCATAAAGCATTTTACTGATTTCTTGTTTGTCCATTTTAAATTAATCCTCATGTATCCTATCAAACAATTCCTCTAATTGACCCATTTGAATAATTGAATCTTTATCATAAAAAACATAATCCGAATTAACCCACACATAACTATTTCCATACAAAATAACATGGGCGTGTTCATAACGTTCGTGTAATTTTATACAAATGTCAGCATTCCTTTCCCTACCTAAAGCAGCCAAAGGATCTGGAACTTTAACATCAGGATGTACCTCTGCCTCAGTATATTTGTCATCTTCTGGACCTTTGTAATACACCACATCTCCCATATTAAAAAACTCAGGTCCTAATCTTGGTGCAATATATTCTTCACTCATTTTCTTCAAATCTCATTTCTAGTTCTTCATTATAAGCTAGTTCAAGTTTGCAATATTCTGTACTTATTCTTGAATTTCCATCAAGTGCCAATAAAAATTTATGGGGGAATCTTGGATTACTAATCGCCATCATAAACCCAACAGGTGCACCATGCTTTACATTTAATTTAACATCACATGTCTTGTGATCCAAACTACCCAAGCAAACCACTGAGCCTTCCATCTGAGATATACTTTCACCTCTTAAAACTTTTAAATAGTCAATTGCATGCTCTCCTGGTGCATATCTCATTACATGAAATTTCTTTCCTGCAGTGCTGGGAATAAAAGCAACAACACACTCTTTTTTAATCTCAGCTGCAGTTTCAACTTGTTCTCCTTGTGTAAGTAAGTAATCTATGGTTTTTTCCATTTCTTTATTTGATAGTAACAAACAACAACTTATAAATACTAGTAACTCCTCTGGGGAGTTGTAATGACATCATTAAGAGAAATAGGCTTAACAGAATATGAAGAAAAAATATACCTAACACTACTAAAGCAAGGCACTCTTACAGGTGGTCAAGTATCAAAGTTATCTAAAGTACCGCATGGTAGAACATATGAAGTTTTAAACAACTTGGCTGAAAAAGGCTTTGTTTCCGTACTTCCAATTAAGCCAAAAATATTCAAAGCAGTTGATCCAAAAATAGCAATTAACTCAACCATAAACAACCAGATTAATGATTTACATGAACTTGGAAAAATAATCCCTTCTCAACTTAAAGCATACAATCCCTTACCAAAAAGAAAAAAAAACGATCAGCACATCACAATTCTTGCTGGCAGAAAGAACATGATTAATATAATCATTAACAGCATTAATTGTGCACAAAAATACATAAAAACAATGTACACTTACGAGCTTGATCCACATGGTATGGTCAGAGTGCAAAATGAGGCTCTTAAGCGAGGTGTTAAAATCAAACAAATCGCAACTAAACTTACAAGACAAGGCTTAAAATGGATGAGAAGAGACATTAAAAGAGGAATACAAGTTAGATACTATCCAGTTGAAGAACTAAGATTTACAGTGCGTGATGGAACAACAAGCTTTCAAACAATGCTTAATCCCAGAAATCCAAAAGATAGGATAACTATACTTGCAGAAAGTCTAGAATTCACGCAAGCATTTGAGCATTACTTTGATGTATTATGGAAAAAATCCACAAAAATTGAGAATATCAAACAAAAAGATATTTTAATATGATGAGATTCAAACAACTAAAAGAGGGAGTGTAATGAAATACTATAGCATAAAAACAAAAGAAGTTCTAAATCAATTAAAAAGTTCAACAGAAGGTTTATCAGAAAAGGAAGCTGAAAAAAGAATTGAAGAGTATGGTCCAAATCAGTTGGAAGAAAAAGACAAGATCAAACCATTAACAATATTTCTCAATCAATTCAAAAGCTTTGTAATTGGTATATTATTTGCAGTAATGTTAATATCTGTATTTTTACATGAATGGCCAGAAGCAATTGCAGTAGGAGTCATACTTGTATTAAATGCAATACTCGGATTTATTCAAGAGTACAAGGCAGAAAAAGCAATTGAAGCTCTAAAAAACATGGCAACTCCAAAAGCCAAAGTAATCCGTGATGGTAAATTAGTCGAGGTTGAATCAAAGGATGTTGTACCTGGAGATCTAATATCAATTGACACAGGAGACAAAATACCTGCAGACGCAAGAATTATTGAGGCAATGAGTTTTGAAACTCAGGAAGCAGCATTAACAGGAGAATCCTTACCAGTCAAGAAAACACTTGATCCCTTACCAGAAAAAACAATTGTTGCTAACAGAACCAATATGATCTATGCTGGGACTATCGTCACAAAAGGACATGCAAAAGCAATTGTTGTATCAACTGGTATGAAGACTGAATTTGGAAAAATTGCAGAAATGATTCAGGCAACTCCAGAAGAACCAACTCACCTTCAAATCAAGCTAAAAGAACTGGGACATTCTCTTGGAATCATGACTATAGTCATATGTGCATTAATATTTGGGGTTGGAGTTTTAAAGGGAAACGAGATTATTGAAATGCTAATTAATTCAATAGCTTTAGCAGTTGCAGCAATCCCGGAAGGTTTGCCAGCAGTTGTCACAATCTCACTAGCACTAGGTGTGCAGCGTATGGTTCGCAAAAACGCCCTGATTAGGAAGCTGCCTTCAGTTGAAACCTTGGGATCAACAACAGTCATCTGTACAGATAAAACCGGTACATTAACCCATAATGAAATGACTGTGAAAAAAATCTTTGTAAACAACAAGATAGTCAATGTAACTGGTTCAGGATATGAACCAAAGGGAGAATTTAGTGAAGATCCAAAGGGCTTTGAACTGCTCTTAAAGATTGGCACCCTAAATAATGATGCAACCTTACAAGAGGGTAAAGTTGTTGGTGATCCAACAGAAGGTTGTCTAATTGTAAGTGCTGCAAAAGCAGGTATTGACAAAGACAAACTTGTAAAACAAAACCCCAGAACTGATGAAATACCTTTTGATTCTGAAAGAAAACTAATGACAACTATCCACAAAACAAAAAGTGGAAAAGTAGCATTCACAAAAGGAGCACCAGATATTATACTTCATTTGTGTAACAGAATCTTAATCAATGGAAAAATCCAAAGGTTAACAAACCCAATTAAAAAGAAAATTCTCAAACAAGAAGATGAATTTGCAGCAGAAGCACTAAGAGTATTAGGATTTGCTTATAATGATGTAAAAGGAAAAGTCAAGGAAAAAGATATGATCTTTGTTGGATTACAGGCAATGATTGATCCTCCAAGGCAAGAAGTAAAAGAATCAATCGCAAAGTGCAGAAACGCAGGAATCAAAGTAGTAATGGTAACAGGAGACTACAAAATAACAGCCCAGGCAATAGCCAAGGAACTTGGAATTGAAGGTGTAGCAATAACTGGAGAAGAACTAGACAAGATCAAGAATTTTGAGAAACAAATAGATGATATTGGAATCTATGCAAGGGTCAATCCAGAGCATAAGATGAAGATCATTGAAGCCTTTAGAAAAAAAGGACATATTGTGGCCATGACTGGTGATGGTGTAAATGATGCACCAGCACTAAAAAGAGCTGACATTGGAATAGCAATGGGCATAACTGGAACAGATGTTGCAAAAGAAGCTTCAGATATAATCCTCACAGATGATAATTTTGCAAGCATTGTTAATGCAGTTGAAGAAGGAAGAGGTGTTTATGACAACATAAAAAAATCAGTCAAATACCTCTTAAGTTGTAATCTAGGTGAAGTTCTAACAATCTTTTTTGGGATAGCTGTAGGCCTTCCATCTCCTTTGCTAGCGCTGCAATTATTACTAATGAACATATTTACAGACGGAGGTCCAGCTTTAGCTTTAGCTGTCGAACCAATTGAATCTGATATTATGGAAAGAAAACCAAGAAAAAAGAACGAGAAAATATTCTCAAAATCAATTTTCTTCAATATGATGTTGGTTGGTTTAATAATGTGTGTTGGAACATTGGGGATATTTTACTTTTACTTAAGCAAAAGCACAGCATATGCTCAAACAATGGCTTTCACAACGTTAGTAATGTTCCAAATGTTTCAGGTATTAAACTGCAGATCAGAAGATAAATCCTTATTCAAAAAAGGTCTAATAACAAACAAATTTTTGCTATTGGCAATCTTGGTTTCATTAGGTCTGCAGCTGGTAGTATTGTACACACCAGCATCAGTATTATTTGAGACAGTACCAATAACAATAATGGATTGGGTATACTTAACCCTTGTATCATCATCTGTCTTTGTAATTGTAGAACTTGTCAAAGTCTTTAAGAAAAAATGACTGAACTAAAAAGAGTAATAGGTACAGGGACAATATTAGCCCTATCTATTGGGTCAGTTATGGGCACAGGAATTTTTCTTGGTCCAGCTATTGGTGCAGGTATAGCAGGAAATGCATCTATCATAGCCTGGATAGTGCTTTCACTAGTAGGTTTATACATAGCCTCCTGTTTTGGAGAACTTGTTGCAATGTTTCCCAAGGCAGGTGGAGTATATGAATTTGGAAAGCAAACATACGGAAGATTCTTCTCATTCATAATTGGATGGGTAGCCTGGCTGGTTGGAAATATCACTACTGTTGTGCTAATAGTCGCCGGAGTGGAATACCTTTTACCCGGAAACTTTAAAGTTTTAAAAATAATCATTAGCATTGTCTTTTTGCTCATCCTCAATTTAATTGCATTATTAGGAATGAAAGAAAGCTCGTTTATGGTTATAACCTTTACCGTGATTAGTATATTAGTCATAATTGGAGTATTAATCCCTGGTTTTTTCTCAATTAATCCTGGTAATTATATCCCATTTTTTGCCGGAAGCTTAACACCAATATTTGTAACTCTATTTTTTATTGCAGAAAGTTTCTTTGGATGGGAAGCTGCAACATACTTAGCAGAAGAAACAAAAAATCCAAAAAAAGTAATTCCAAAAGCTCTTTTGGTTTCCACAATCATTGTTGCATTAATGAGTGTTCTTTTGGCAGTAACCATGCTGGGAGTAATTAAATGGGATGTGCTTGCAAAATCAGCAGCTCCATTAAGAGACTTTTCTCAAATTGCATTTGGTAACCTTGGGTTTACTAACATAAAAAAAGTAATGGATGTAATCAGCATAGGTGTTTATTTAACTTTACTGGGATCAGCTGCTGGAAATATAATAACAATGCCTCGTTTATTATTGGCTTTGGCTAGAGATAAACTGTTCTTAAAACAATTTACAGAAATTCATCCAAAATTTTTTACACCTCACAAAGCAATAATTTTCCAATTCTTTGCATGTCTGCTAATTTTGTTCATAGGATTTGGAAGTTACACCACACTCCTTAGTTTACTTGTACCTCTCGGTTTAGTAATGTATGCATCAGTATTACTAGCTATTCCCATACTAAGATTTAGAAAACCTGAAATCAAAAGAGAATTCAAAGCTCCATTAGGAAAAATTGGACCATTGATAATTGTATTATTCTTCCTTACCATGGTTGTTATGTGGGCGACAACACAGGAAGGTTCGGGTAGAATATTGGGACTTGGTGGTTCACTAGTTTTAATAGGATTACCATTGTACTTACTCATTGAACTTTACAATGATCCGCAAATGATCACAGAAGTAAATGACGTTCTTGCATATCTAACACTATTTACTGAAAGAATAAACCTTCCTAAAACAGTTCAAAAAGAAATCTTTTCTTTGATTGGAGATGTTAAAGGAAAAGATGTGTTAGAATTCGGCTGTGGTGTAGGAACACTAACTACAAAATTAGCCAAAGCAGTTGGCCCTGCTGGAACAGTTTATGCAACAAGCTTTTCACAAAATCACCTAAAAATCACTCAAAAAAGAACCCAACTTAAAGATTGGGATTGTCAGGAAACATTATTTGGAGATGTCAAGTACATCCACGACCTTGAACACACATCAAGAGTCCATCCAGATGTTGGAAAAGTTGATGTTGCAGTATCAGTTGGAACAATCGGTTATGTGCAAGAGGTTGAAAAAGTACTAAAAGAAATAAACCAATTAATGCCTCAAACTGGCAGAATTGTTTTTGTGGATTATGGAGATTTTTTCCATATATTACCCAATGTGGACTGGTTATCAACAAATGACAAAATTGAAAGAGTATTTAGAAACTGCGGTTTTTCTGTTCAGGTTGAAAGAAAAAAAGGATTATTTTGGAATTACATTTTCATATATGGAATGAAATTTGGAAAAGATGTTCCATTTATCTAAGATTTTGCTCTTTTTTCTTTTTGTTCTCTAATAAATGGAAACCTCATATGCTTCCCACAATTCTTACAAGTATAAGCAGCTTTACCGTCAGCCATTCTAACTGTGCAATTAACACCTTGCTTAAGATAACAATTACAGTGCTTACAAAACCTTTTTTTAAATTTATTTGGAATAACTACTTTATACTTCATAGCCAATTTCCTTGCCAGGCTAACATATCTATCTGAAAGTTTTGAATCTTCATGAAACATACCTTCTGCTTCTGAAAATAAAGTTTCAATCCGCTCAATAGCAATATGCTGCTGCTTTTTAGGCTTTTTACTCATAATAAATAAAAGAAAAAGAAATAATATAAATTATTTTCTGTGTTTACTTCAATAAAGCAGAAAGCCATCCTCTTTACTGGGTGGGCGAATGCTTTTTGAAGTCTGAAAATATGCGGAAATAGTGACTGTCGTAAAGCTCCCCACTTCATTGAGGAGATAGGGTTCCACTAGCATATTTTCTTTACGTTGTTGACAACAAATCATCATCTGGTTCTCTTGGTTGACAACAAGCTTGTCCAGGATGATCTTTGGCATCAGTAACTCCAATTATTCTGGATTCTGTTTCTGAATCGCATTCACTTTTCCATTGAGCACCTGGAAAATCTGTTTCACAATCTCTTGAAGTATTAGAGCCAAACATATCTGTGAACCAACCCATTCTGCCAGTAAACACCATAATAAGGACAAACAACACTAATATGACAATAGCTGCAATCACAATCGTGTTTAAAGATAAACCTTGAGCTTTTTTTGACATGCAATCACCTCTTAATAAACAACAACAATTTTTATATTTAAATGTTTCTAATACTTCCAGGTATAATGATCAATAAGACGGCCTGCTGAGCTATTAACCTTTGCAACAAAGCATACCTTCAAACTCATCCTGATCTTTTAGCTTCAATGAGATCCTGCTTTGAGTTGGTTCACAAAACTCTTGCCACTGTCCATTAAAATATTCACACGATTCAATATTCTCTCTTCTAATCAAAGGCTTGCGATAAGTGGGTTTACTCAAAGCACTCTTTATATCATCAAGATACAGAAAGCCTATTGCCGCAGTCACGAAAACCAAAGTTAGTACAATGGCTGCAATCACAAGCTTGTCAAGATCTGGCTCTTTCATTTTTTTTCTCTTAATATTTCAATCACAAATATTTTTCTATAGACTTTTCAATATGTTATTGAAATCAGTTTCTTTAGCTAAAAGTAATTTAAACTTAGGTAATTCTTTTAATCCAGGATTAACCTTTATACTATCAACATCCACAATCTCTTGTTTTGTTTTGTAATACAAAGTATTTGGTCTAAATCCAGATTCTTTAAAACGCTTCTCCCAGGTTAAAACCTCAGATGCTGGTGCTGCAAAAAACCCACCCTGAATATCCAGTTTAATATCTGTCTTAAAAAATCCATCCATATTATTGATTATTTTTCTATAGTATTTCTTTGCTTTTTTAATAAGTTTAATCAACTGCAAAGCATTAATTTCAGACAATTCATCTGGCGAAACTATTTCAACCAGAGTGCTGTAAATCAGACTATTTTTTTCCTTCATCTCCTTAATCAAATTCTTAGCATACTCTTTTGATAGATCATTTTTTTCTTTTTTGTTAATATTACCATATTTTTCAAGAAGATGTCCAAATTGTTTGTTAATTGTCAAAGTAAACTCACTAAATCTGTACAATTGATTTTCAATCTCTTTTTGCACACTATTCTTACCAACAATTTTCAACAGATCCTTATTGGTATCCTTGAAAAAGAAAAAATTGTTTTTTGTCACTTCTTCAAGAGCAAAAACAAAAGCATAACTTAGTTTATCATTTACCTTGTTGATATCAAAAGGAATATAATTAAGGCTTTGTGGAACAAAGGCAACTGTTGCTTTTGTTGAATGCAACTGAAAAGTGTTATTTGATCTAATCTCTCTATCTTTAATAATTTGTAAAGCCTCTTTCTTGCTGCAAGAAAAAACCACTAAATTTCCAGACGGAACAATAAGCTTTGGCTTATCTGTTTGCTCTAACAATAAACTAATATCATCCACAAGATGAATTTGAATTTCTTCAAGCCAATCAATTTCTTTAAAATAATTATCTTCTCTTATGACCAATTTATTATGATAACCAATATTTCTTAAGAATCTGTTGTGAAACAAAAATTCTCTTCCAACAAGCATAAATAATTCTTTATACTGATCTTTGATAGATTGTTTTTTTCCAAAAAACTTCATTTTTTTTAGGAAACTTCCTTTAAGATTATTGATGATCTTATTTTGTCTCTTCAAATTGGATTGTAATTCTTCTAATTCTGAAAGAATCAAACTTATTGTCTCAATTTCAATTAGATTAATACCTTCAATCTGTTCCAGCATTAATCTAACATCATTTAATCCAATAATACCCATATTCAAATACTGTTGGATTTCTCCTTGTATGCTTGGAACAAGATCAATTAACCCTTCAATTATTTTATTTGCTCTTTTATTATCAACAACATCTTGTTTCAAAATCCCTAGAAATCTCTTATCTAAAACCCTATTTGTTTTTAAAATAATTCTTTCATTAGATACAATATTTAATATCTGGTTGTTTATACTATAAAGCTTTGTTAAATCAGTTCTTGTGTTTTTAAACTTCCCTTCATTACACAAAGAGTGAATTTCCTCAACAAGATCCTTTTTTCTTGATTCTATACTTCGATCAAAGCTAAGCAGCTTATCTTCTGGTTTATTCTGCTGAATTTTTATATTAATATTCTTTAATCTATTAACCTCTTTTTCCAGCAAAGCTTTCATTAATGTATCCTGACATGTAATAGAATAAAAATGTTTCCATCAAATTTGGTTTGTACTATGAAAATTTAATTATTCCAAAAAAGATATAAACATCACAATAAAACACTCACAATATGGACCTAACTGATGTTCATGCCCACCTAGACTTCTTCCAAGACAAACTAGATGAAATAATTGCAAAAGCAAAGCAAGTAGGTGTGAAAAGAATAATAACAAATGGTTTGAATCCAGAAACAAACAGAAAAGTACTGGAAATATCAAAAAAATACTCAATAGTAAAACCTGCACTTGGAATATATCCTGAAGATGCAATTAAACTCGATTCAATTGAGATTGACAAAGAACTTGAATTTATTCAAAAAAATCAAAATGAAATTCTGGCACTTGGGGAAATTGGTTTAGATAACACATATCCAAACCCAGAAAAGCAAACAGAAGTTTTTATCAAACAACTGGAACTAGCTGAAAAACTAAACAAACCAGTTATTGTCCATTCTAGAAAAGCAGAGCGAGATATAATTGAAATATTAGAAACAAAAAAACAAAAAAAAGTGATCTTACACTGTTTTTGTGGTAAGCAAAGTTTGGTAAAACAAGCAAGAGACAAAGGTTTTTACTTTTCCATACCTCCAAATATAATAAGAAGTCAGCAATTCCAATTTTTGGCTAAGGAAGTTCCCCTAAATCAGTTGTTAACAGAAACAGATTCCCCAAATCTAAGCCCATACAAGGATAAAACAAACCAACCAGCATTTGTAATTGAATCTGTAAAAAAAATTGCCAAAATCAAAAACAAAAGCTTAACAGACACAGCGCAAAAACTAATATCAAACTATATATATCTATTTGAAGATAATATACGAAAAATTTAAATAATGCTCCTTCCAAATTAGTATTATCATGGCTGAGCCGTCCTACTTTAGAAACGTTATTGAATTTTTCAATGACTTTGGGCTTTATGATGTAATATTACCCTTCTTACTAATATTTACAATTACATTTGCAATCCTTGATAAGACAAGAGTTTTTGGAAGCGACAAAATTGGAGATAACACATATCCAAAAAAGAGTATCAATGCGGTTGTAGCATTTGTAATAGCATTTTTTGTTGTAGCATCAGCACATCTAGTAGAAGTTATCACCAAAGTTTCATCTCATGTAGTTATTTTGTTAATGGCATCAGTTTTCTTCTTGACATTAGTTGGATCATTTATGAAAGAAACAGAAGAAGGAGTTTTTTTACCAGAAGGCTGGCAAGCCCCATTTATGATTGTAATGCTTATTGGAATTGTATTAATATTTTTGAATGCACTTGGTTGGCTTGATAAATCATATACTTGGATACAACAGTATTGGTCAAATGACTTTGTCTCAGCTGGATTTTTATTACTAATTATTGCAGGTGTAATGTGGTTAGTCATGAAAGATAAGAAAGGATCAGGTTCATCTAGTTCAAATGGAGGAGAGGATTAATATGGCAATTAGAAATTTTACTGATGTTTTTTTAAGATTAGAATCAATGGGATTAACAGATGTGCTGCTCCCATTTTTATTAATCTTTACAATAGTGTTTTCAGTTCTGCAAAGGGTACACATCTTTGGTGATCGAAGAAATATTAGTGGTATTGTGGCAGTAATTTTGGCACTGCTTGTGGTAATACCTCATGTGACAGGAGACTATCCTCCTAATGCTGATATTGTTGAAATAATGAACAAAGCAATACCTAATGTATCAATTTTCATTGTAGCAATAGTTATGTTGTTAATCATGATTGGTGTATTTGGAGTTAATGTAAACATTGCAGAATCACCATTAGGTGGGGTAGTGGCTTTAGTTTCATTCTTAATTGTTGGAGCAATCTTTGCCAATAGTGCAGGATGGTTTGGAAACAGAAACTTGCCACCCTGGTTGTCTTTTTTAGGTGATGCTGACACGCAAGCTCTCATAATTGTATTACTATTCTTTGGTATTATTGTATGGTTCGTGACTAGTGAACCCAATGAAGGATCAAGTATTGGAGATGGATTAACAGGGATGTTAAGTTCCCTTGGTCAATCTATTCAAAGAAGAGGTAGAAATCCTTAAAGATGGCGACAATATTTGATATAGGTTTGTTAGAATATTTCTCACCTATATTCACATTTATTTTCATTTTCGTTGCAATGTTTGGTATACTCCAAGTTGTCAAGATTTTTGGAGAAAAATCACAAAACCTTAATGCAATAATTGGTTTTTGTATTGCATTATTCCTAACATTTGCAGATAAACCAAGATTAATAGTTAATGGTATGATTCCTTGGTTTGCACTAATGTTTGTATTTGGTCTATTTTTACTCACTGCAATGAGATTCATATTTGGTTCTGAAGCTGGAGATTCAATGCTTCTTTCCATGCTTGGTGGGAAGACAGGAGCAGGTTGGTGGGTTGGTGTTGGAGCAATCATCATCTTAATTGTGGGCATTAGTTCAGTAATCGGTGATCCACTGGCGGATTCGGGAGAAAACGCTACAACAGATGCTAGTACAGGTAATAGTGATGGATCCTCAGGGAGTACAGCAACAGATGATTACAGAACAAACGTACTCAACACATTGTATCATCCAAAATTATTAGGTGCTGTAGTCCTTTTACTAATTGCACTATTTGCAATATTGTTAATTACCAGAACAGCAAGAGTATAAAAATTGAAAATCATCTTATACTTTCTTTAACTTTTTTGCAACTCTATCCAACTCATTAACATTATCTGAAAACTTTGGTAACATATCTTTAAACACTTTATCCATTGCCTTTATTTGTGAGCCGACATCTCTTACATTCTTATCATACTCATCAACTCTTCCCAAAACAACCTTGTTAAGCGAATCAAAACTTTCCTTTAAATCACCAACTCTTTGTTCCATTGCACTAATTCGTGCTTCAGCTCGATCTTTCCACTTAACAATCTTATTAACGCTTTGCAGCAGTTCATCCCATAATTCATCAATTATAGACTCAGCAATCTCCTCAAATCTGTCCATATCATCAACAGGAACTTGTGAAGATCCACTAAAAGCAGGTGCAGGCTGCTGCTGTTGCTCAAATTGTTGAGGTGGCGGAAATGCTTGAGCAGGTTCTGGCACTGGTTCTATTGGTTGAGGTCCAGCATTTACCAAATCTGCTTGATTCATGGCATCAAATATTTGATTTGAGTTAAAACCATCTCTTTGCAGAGTCTGGATTATCTGGTTATCAGATAAACCTTGTTTTCTCATTGTACCAACTTGCTCAGTAGGCAAACCCTGATTAGAACTCTTTTTTCCACCAAACACCATTTTTAATGTCCTTTATATTGCACAATTTTTAAAAGTTTCGGAATTAATCCAATATATTCATTTATCCAACATATCTTTTACAATCCTTTCAACTTGTTCTTGAGTTACAAATTTAACTGGTTGCCAATACCCCAAATATTTTTCCAAAGTCTTGATATCTTCTGTTCTTGCACATTTTTTTAACTCTGCAATCACCAACCCAACATTCTCATTAAGCTTTCCAATTGTATGCTTGAGTTCATCAATCTCTGACTTATTGGCTCTAAGTTCCTTATGAATTTTTTTGTGACTATCTAGCATATTCTCATCAGTTAATTGCATTTTCTGATGAAGAGTCTTGTATCTATCCTCAAGTAACCTAAGTCTGCGATTGGCTTCTGCAACCTGCCCGGCAACCTCATTAATATTAGGTCCAGTTGGTTGTTGTTCTGTTTTATGAATCAAGGGGTTATTTTTCATTTGTTATGATCCCTCTAAGCGCGAGCAAAATTGGTTTTTTATTTTCCGTTATATTTTTATACATTGGAATATTTAATATTTTTAATACTCCAGATTTATATTAAATCTTTGTGAGTATTTCCAAGTGGTGTTGGTCAAAAATATGTCCACTAATAAAAACCAAGAAAGAGGTGTATTTAGTTCTCAAATAGTCCAAGAAGGAGAAGATAGAACTTTAAGAATTGATTGTTCAAAATGCACTTTTCTACCTTCAATAGAAGATAATCCTCTTGTGATGTCTAAAACAATTGAACTACTAGTTGAAAACAAAACTGTCACTAAAATCGTATTCTATCAACAAAGAGACTTTGTTTATGAATTTGAACAAACAAGAATGTTGATGCAAATTGCAGGTGTGTATGATAAATTAGTAAGAGAAAAAAATCTTCTTGGTCACCAAAAATTGGGATTTTCTCAAGGTTATACCAAAGGATTTAATCAAAGATTTGCAGAAATTCATAATATTAATTACAACCTTGTCAAAAGTGATCCAATCGGAGCTTATGTTGAGCTAAAACGTCTTTTAAGAAGAGAAAAATCAGCATTAGAAGCTGAGATGGATCCAATATATGCTCAAAGTTTGGAAAGGTACATTGCTCTACTTGAATCAGTAATTGACATGCTAGGTGATATTACAATTATTAAACTAGCAAAACCATACCTTGCAGGATACCATCCTGGAGACAGATCAATATATGGTAGGATAATCAACCCAGTTATCAAGCCTGATTTTATGTTCACCAGGTTAATGGCTAAGTATCCTGCTGAAGCAGAAGAGCTAGCCACATACACATTTGGAAATTCTGAAGTCATGATCTTTCGACTTCCTGGTTCAATTCAATATCTATATCATCTTATCCCTCCAGAATTCCAATTATCTGAAGAAAAATATGAGATCCTTGATACAGCAAGATCAATTATTGCTGAACACAAACCAAAAAAATCAGAATTTATTGATCCAGAGAGAATGAGGGCTGTTTTTTACAACGTTGGTAAGGATCTAATTGAAGAGTTAGTCACCAGTAGAAAATTAAGTTTAAGAAGCAAAGAAATTGATGAACTAACAAGGATCCTTGTAAGATACACTGTTGGATTTGGTTTAATCGAAGTACTCTTATCTGACCCAAAGGTTCAAGATATAACAATCAATTCTCCAATGGGAAGAACTCCTATATTTATTGTGCACCAAGACTTTGATGATTGTGTAACAAACATAATTCCTTCAAGACCTGAAGCTGATTCATGGGCATCAAAGTTAAGAATGATCTCAGGAAGACCGCTTGATGAGGCTAATCCAATACTTGACACTGAACTGGAACTTCCAAAAGCCAGGGCAAGAGTAGCTGTAATCTCTCCCCCGTTAAATCCGTCTGGTTTGGCATTTGCACTTCGAAGACACAGAGACAAACCATGGACGCTGCCACTATTTATGCATAATGGAATGATAAGTCCTCTTGCAGCAGGAGTCTTAAGCTTCATTATTGACGGGTCAAGAACAATGCTTGTTGCAGGAACCAGAAGCGCTGGAAAAACCTCTTTGCTTGGGTCATTAATGATAGAAATAATGAGAAAATATCGAATTATAACAATTGAAGATACTCTGGAATTACCCTCTACTGCAATGAGAAAATTAGGCTATAATATTCAGCCAATGAAAGTTGCTAGTGCAATGACAAAATCAACATCAGAAGTCTCTGCAGATGAAGGAATAAGAACCACACTTAGAATGGGGGATTCATGCTTGATTGTAGGAGAAGTTAGAAGCACAGAAGCAGCAGCACTTTATGAAGCAATGAGAGTCGGTGCTTTAGCAAACGTTGTTGCAGGCACAATTCATGGCGACTCTCCATACGGTGTTTATGATAGAGTTGTAAATGATCTAAAAGTTCCAAAAACAAGTTTCAAAGCAACTGACGTTATTGTTGTAGCAAATCCAATTAAAAGTGCAGATGGTCTTCATAGATGGAGAAGAATTACACAAATTACAGAAGTTAGAAAGCATTGGGAAAATGACCCATTATTAGAACATGGTTTTGTGGATTTGTTAAAATATGATTCCAGAAGCGATCAATTAGAACCTACAAACGACTTAATCAACGGTGAAAGTGAAGTTCTAAAATCTATAGCAGGAAATGTTAAAGAATGGGCTGGAAACTGGGATGCTGTTTGGGACAACATACTTCTAAGAGCTAATATCAAAAAAGCCTTGGTCGATTATGCTGAAAAATCCAAAAACTTTGCTCTCTTAGAAGCACCATTTGTAATAAAATCAAATGATGAATTTCATATGCTTTCAGATACAGTAAAAGAAGAAGTAGGAACTATTGATAGTAAAATAATCTTTTCCAGGTGGAAAGACTGGTTAATTTCAGAAATAAAAAAACAGAATATCTAGTGAGCAGATTAAAATGAGCAAAAAATCTCAAATAACTTACTTTATAATCATTGCAATAGTGGTTTTAATATTATTTTTATTTTTAGTATATTTTAGGGCTAAATCACAAACACCTGATTCCACAGGTCCAAATGCAAACAAACCTTTTTTAGAAGAACCAATCATACTTTATGTTGAGTCATGTCTTACAAATTCAGTTGAAGAAGCTCTAGCAATTATGGGTATGCAGGGAGGTAGAATTTACGAACATCAGGTAAAAGGAACATCTGGATACCTCGGTCCTCCACTTAGAGATTATGCAATAAGCATAATACCTTATGAATACAATGGAGTAATTCAAAATGTCAGTTATGGGATCTATGCAATACCACCTGTATCATCGGACTACCCTTATTTTGGAAATTTAGATCCCAATAATAATTTTCAATTTGGTGTAAATGGACTTGCTCCATTATGTGATAATCAAGGGGCAAATGCATGGGATCTTTCTGAATCACAGTATTCTTGTGTACAATATGACTTAAGTGACAGCAAGCATTCAATTCAAGAATATGTGGAAAAATATGTGGAAACAGACATAGTGAAGTGTGCAAATTTTAGCCAACTTGACTTGGATTATAATATTGAAACAAAAGATGTTAAGGCAACAATCTTGTTTGGAGACGAAGATGTTCATGCAACAGCTGAATTTGACATAATCCTAAAACATAGTGGAGAATCAATCACTAAAATCGAGAAATTTTCAAAAATCATTAAAATCAGATTTAAAAGAATTTATGAGTTAGCATATTTCCTAATTGAAGAAGAAAACTCAAATTTGTTCTTTAACATGTCAAATGAAGAAACACTCCAAAACCTGCAAAGATGTCCGAATAAAGACAAAATTCACTTTACTGAAAAATGTCTAAAACCTGATATGAGTGTAAAACTAATTAATGAACCATGTAAAACAAATTCCATGTGCACCCAGTCTGAAAACTCAGATATAATCTTTATCCAAGACAACAAATCTCTTATCAAGAAAACACCATTTGTTTTTATGTTTGGTGTGAAAAACAGAGGACCAGCCATAGACTACATTGATGAAAGCATAGATCCATCAGCAAATTACTATTTTTACCTAAAAACAAATTATGGAGTATATCCTTCAGATATTTATTATCTGGCTAGCACAAACCAACCAGACAGTTTTTTTAACATTGCAGTTGATGCAGGTAAAACAATAACAGTGTATCCTAGAGCAGTAGATCCTGATGGAGATGACATAATATATAATTATCTTGGTTGGAAAACACCAACGCCGATAGCTGATCAAAATGGAACTAAATACAAAGACATTCTTTCTGGAAAAAGTGATTCAACAGTATATGGTGGAGGAAGCCAAAATAAATGGGAAATGTCCACAATGTACTCTAGAACCAAAAAAGATGCAACATTAAAAACAAATGCATCTGACTCAGGTTATCACTGGATTAGAATAGAAATTTCAGATGGTCAGTACTCCGATTATCAGGATATAGCTATTTTAACTGAGTAAATCTAGCAGTAAATATAGTTGAAGAATTCTCAATTCCAATGATAATGCAAATTGGAGAAGGTATCTTCTGCTTGATCTTTACCATCAACTCCAACAACAATTGATTTAATCTGGGGAAAACTTTTAATAAAAGAAATTGATTTCTCTAAATCAAATCCTTCAGGGCTCGTCAAGATTTTGTAGGCGGTTATTGGTTTTGTTGAGTCTTTAATTGTTTTGAGAGCTATATTAAAATTTGGAAAAACATAAGATCTGTTAATACACAACCAACTTCCAGCTACATCTAATTTTCTAGCAGTTGGTAATGAAAGTCCACCACCTTCACACATTAATAAAGGTATAAAACTTAATTCCCTAGTACTCTGAATTTCCTTTTCAATAATGTCTATTCTATTGTGTAAAACCAGTGAACTGATACCCAAATTTCCAACTAAACAGAAATCACAAAAATCTTTGAATTTAATAAGCTGAGATTTGTGTTCATTACTATCAAGTCTGAAATTAGCAATTTCTTTTGAAGAAAAAATATCATCAGAAACTCGTTCAAACCAATAGCATTTATCCTTAATTTTTTGATCTATTTTCAATGAAGCATAATTTGAAAGCTTTTTCAGGTTTTTTTGAATCCATAATGATTCATTACCAATATAATAACTCTTTTGCCAGGAAGGATTAGCAATACAAACAATATCTGGAAATTCCATTTTGAATTCTCTCAAAACTTTAATTAAAACTGGATGAGGGGACATACTGAATCCTCTCACTCCTTTGGAATAAGCAGTCGTTATAGCCTGTCTGTAATCAATTTCCCTTTCCTTATCGGAGTCGTATTTTTTACACTTATTAAACCATCCTGTAAAATGATCTTCCCCCATGATGACAGAAGGGTATAGTTTGTTTTCAATATCAATAAAGGGGAATTCTTTCATAATTATTCCAAAAAAGTCTTTATTATTTAATAATATTGATGAAGAAAACTAAACCTTGTATCTCAATTATTTCACACTTTATATATCACAAAGCTTTAAAATTAGAAAATTTATTAAGTAACCTATATTAAAATAATATATAAAAATCAGAGATTGAGTTTTTATGAAAAAAAAAGGGTATGTAGTAGGGCTAATTTTGCTAATTTTCATACTTTTGATTCAATTTGCACCAAATTCAACTGTTAAAGCTCAAAGCACAACTGGATGCTGTTCAAATCCTAGTACAACGATCTATGGTGCTTTCTATAACTCATACTGTTCAGACACAGAAGGCACAACATTAAGTCAAAATGAATGTTGCCCTGCTGATGGAACCTATCACAATGAATCCGCAATATACCCTAAAAACCAGACAGATTGTCAATTAAACTATTGGAGAGATGGAGCTTGCGTTACCCTACTTCAATGCCAGGGCGGCTGTTGTTATGATAACACCACTGTTAACAAATGTGGTGAAAACACTCAATTTCAATGTTTGAATGCCAGTGAATCAAATCTGTGGGAACCAGGATATAATGTGGTTGACAGATTAAACAACAATCCTTGTTACAAAGATGAACTTGATTCATCAGGTTTTTACAAAGAAAAAATAGAAGAATGTCCAGATATTGATCCTTGTACTGGAAATGGCATAACAAAAGATGAATGCCTTGAAAAAAGTTATCAAAGTAACTCATGCGTGTATTGCCCAGAGGCTGCAGCTTCAGGTGGAGGAAGCTGTTTTACAGAATGTAGCCATGGTTGTATGGCTTACTCAACAGACTTTGATGGAGATAATATTTGTGATGCGGATTCTCAAAACTATGACATCTGTAGAACAGATGAACTAATCTGTGAAAGGCCTGTTTTAGAAGATTGTAGATGTGGAACAGAACTAGCTGAAAAAGATGAATATTGTTGTATGATCCGGAGCCAAGCTTATCCAACTCAAAACTCTTGTACTGGAGATTGTCATCCTGATTGCTATGTAAATTCAACAATACTAAGCACAGAACAAGATTATGGCATCGATTTTGGTGGAGTGTACTCTTATTGTTACTGTGGTGGAACACTGGTTAATTTTGAAAATGAGGGTTTTTGTTGTGATTTTGGTAATGAATTTAATAATTATACAAACGAAAAATGTTATCAAATTGGTTCAGTAGAAGGAACTGTTACTGATCAAGATACAGCTGATCCTATTCCAGGAGCACAAGTAAGTGTATCAGTAAAAACAACTGCAACAGATGATAGCGGTTATTATATGATTAAAGATATAATTGTAGGAAACCATGATTTGGAAGTTTCTTCAGTAAACTACAAAACAGCAACAAAAACAATTACACTAACAACAGATGGAGAAACAATAACCGAGAACTTCCCATTGGAACCAACAGTTCCAAGATGTGAAAATCCTTTTGTGACTCCACCTGACATCAACCCTTACTTAGAATGCAGTAATGAACTTGGCACACTAACTGTCAGATGGACTGATCCATGTCCAGAAACAATAATGGGTTTTTATGTATACAGAAACACACACTTACAAGCATTTACCAAAAACACATTTTTCATTGATGACACATTTCCTTGGTCAACCTCAGTCACATACAAAGTTGGAGTAATGTATGACTATGGCAAAACCTACAATTACACACTTCCTGTTTTCTTAACCGGAGATCCCACCTGTATTGACAAAGGTGGGCAAGAAATGTGTATTAATAACTCAAGATATGAATGTACTGGATGCTTTGCCTTGGGTCTAAGACAGAACTGCGGAGCAAGTACATGTGTTGGTCCAAGCAGTAATGGGAAAACTCTTTGTAAACCAGAAGCTTCATGTAAAGATTTTGGTGATCCATTTGGTGCATTCTACACTTCAGATCAATGTTTAGGTGTTCAACTCGATCCGCCATTTAGTGGATTTTATTCCAATCCTTGTTATTTTGATTATTCCCTAACTCCAATTGACTATTGTTATAGCTGTGCAGCTGACACAACATGTTATGATTACAAAAGTAAAGCATCATGTGAAATTGATAACTGTGTGGTTGGAGGATCAGATAGGTGTCAGTATTTGGAAACAAATGCTGAATTAGGTAAAGGAATATGTTTTTCAGAAAATTCAGAAGTATCTGATTGTGGTCTGTGTAATGATCCTTTTATGGACTGTAGTGCACAGCAGTGTAGCATGCTTGGAAGCTGTTATCTTTCAGGATCGCAATGTGAAGGTTGTGATGGTACGGTAAGTTGTGAAGATTATGAAGATGAAGTTTCATGTACTGGTGGTCAAGAATTCCAAGTATTAAACCACCTTTGTGATGCATATAAAACAAGAACTTACTCAGAAGATGCTTGTGGTGTTGGTTATTGTCAATGGAGATCTAATCAGTGTATCAGAGCACCAGAAGCACCAACAGTTGGATTCAGTGAACCCGAAACAACAGCTCACTTTAGTCCACCTGGCCTAATGACAAACGGTACAAACATAACATTTAGTGTAGATCCTATTGAATCTATCACATATGCTTGTATTGATAAAGATGGATTATGCTGTCCAGATACAGAATTAAATCCTAAGCTAATGATATTGCCGGCAGGTTATTCTCTTGGTGAAGGATGGTATACCTTAAGTTATTATTCAAGAGACTTTTATGGAAACTATGAACCAGTCAATAAAGAAGCATTTTACTTTGACGGACTTCCTCCTCAAATAAATATCAATTACACAGTTAGTAATGGTTCTGAGCTAAAATCAAATGTTGAAATTGACATTAGCTTAAATGAAATGGCACAGTGTAGGGAAAACATACTTCCTATGGATTATGATGATCCAAACACAATCCATGCCCAACAAGGCTTTTCCAGATTATTTAGAGCTAAGTACTTTGATTTATATGATGGAACTCATCTGTATAACATAAGCTGCACCGATATGTCTGGAAATGAAGTAACAATTTATCAAAACATAAATATTGACAGATTAGCATTGATTTTTAATGAAGAACCAGTTGGTGGTGTATACACTGGTGGTCCTGTAACTTTCAGAGTAAAAACATCCAAACAAGCAAACTGTAGATACGCAAGAGAAATTAATGGAAAAATTGTTGGTAACTATCAAACCCTTCCAGAAAAGTCTCACGAAACTACTCCATTTGATCATTATATTTATGAAAAACTAATTACAGAAACAATATCTGATACTTTCTTTTATAATGTAAAGTGCGATCAAGTTAATGGAGATCTTGAAGACAATGCTAAACTGTACTTTAGCTATGATAACCTCGGACCTAGAACAAAGCTTGTGTACACTTGGAACGCTGGTCAGGAAGATTATGTCTCATCAAACTGGTATCCTGAAAATGCTGATTTTGACTTTTCTTGTGCTGATGAACCTGAATTATTAGGGTTTGGATGCAAGCAAACCAAATATTGTGTTGGAGATGATTGTACACCTGACTCAGTAGGTCTTTCTATTGTGGTGCCAGAATCAAGATACTATTGTTACAGATCCGAAGACTTAGGTGGAAACCTCGGTGAAACAACTTGCAGTCACATAAAAATAGATAATACTGTTCCTACAAAACCAAAGGTAAACGACACAAGCGAAGATCGCTATAATCCAGAACACACATTTAGACAAAATAAGTTAAGAGCATGGTTTAGTTCATATGACAACGAATCAGGAATTGACCATTATGTTTATCAAATTGTATCTGATAAAGGAGATGTAGTTGTAAAATGGTCACAGACCAAAGAACATGAGGATTGGTTCTGGATAACTGATTCAAACTCCAATTGGGTTGAAGATGAAAATGAAGATCCAATTCTACTAGAAAATAATACCAAATATTATATCAAAGTATTTGCAGTTGACAAAATAGGTAAAAAAAGTGCTAATGTAACCAGTGATGGTATAACTGTAGATACAAGCAAGGTTAAGGCAACTTGTACTGATGGAAAACTAAATGGAGATGAAACCAATGTTGACTGTGGAGGATCCTGTCCAGCCTGTTCCACAAAGCCAAAATACTGTGGAGATAATGAAGTAAACAGGGCAAGAGAAGAATGTGATGGTTCTGATCTTGAACTAAAAGCGTGTTCAGACTTTGATGATTATGATGAAGGAGTGGGTAGACTAAAATGTCATTCAGATTGTACATTTGATTTCTCAGGATGTTATCCAAATAATCCTAAATGTGGAGACGGTGTTGTTAACAGAATAAAAGAAGATTGTGATAAGTTGGATCTTAAGGGATTAAACTGTCATGACTTTGGTTATGGTGGAGGAACCTTAAAATGTGATAGCAGCTGTGACTTTGACACAGGCAGTTGTACTTATCCCAAAAATGATGTATGTCAAGATGGAGATAAGAACAGAGAAGAAGAGTGTGACTCACCAGACCTAGCAAACAAAGATTGTACTGATTTTGATGATTACCTTGGAGGAGACCTTGACTGTACTTCGGACTGTTTATTTGACACAACTGATTGTGACGGTCTAGAAGATCCAAAATGTGGAGATGATGACATCAACCAAATAACTGAAGTCTGTGACAAAGATGATCTTGCAAACAGAGATTGCGAATACTTTGGCTATGCTGAAGGAACTTTGTCATGTAAATCTAATTGTGAATTTGATTTTTCAGGATGTGTTATTGAGGAAATTGATTGTGACGATGACGATGATTGTGAATCTGATTTTTGCCATCCTGTAAGTAATATTTGTATGAGTCCATCCTGTTCAGACGGATTTGAAAACCAAGATGAGACTGATGTTGACTGTGGAGGAATCTGTTCAACCAAATGTGAAAAAGGAGAAGGATGTCGCAATGACTACGATTGTGAAGACCGTTATTGTAATCAAAGAACTGGAAAATGTGAAGGTGAACAAGGAGATCACTGTCTAAATGGTAATTATGACCAAGTCACTGAAACTGATATTGACTGTGGTAAAGAATGTCCTGCATGCTCACCTGGAAAAATGTGTGAAGAAGACTTGGACTGTGAAAGTGGAAAGTGTGAAAATAATGAATGTGCTGAACCAACTTGTTTTGATACTATAATGAACAGTCATGAATCAGACATTGATTGTGGGGGATTATGTCCAGGTTGTGATGAAGGAGAAAAATGTTTTACAGACACAGACTGTCTTTCAGGTAATTGTAAATCAAGCATTTGTTCCAAATCTGACGATGCAGATAATGATGGTTTACCTGATTGGTGGGAAGACCAGTACTGTAATGGAGATTGTGATCCATATGCAGATCCAGACAAAGATGGTCTAACTAATTTTAATGAATTCATTAACAATGCAAATCCATTTAATGATGACACAGATGGTGATGGATATAAGGATGGAAAAGAAGTAGACAAAGGCTACCTTCCTGATGATCCAGACTCACATCCAAGAAGTAGTTTCTTATTGATATTTATCCTGTTCTTGCTTGCATTGGCAATCCTAGGATTAGTTGTTTATACATTAAAAAATAAGAAAAAACCAAAACCACCAAAACCAGTATCAAAACCACCAAAAACATTACCTCCTAAACCTTTAGGTAAACCTACCTCTGCAACAAAACTAGAACAAATAGCAAAACCCCACATTAACCGAACAAAAGACAAATATGCAAAAAGAAGACATATGTTTAATGAATTTGGAAGCACTACACCAACACTTGATAAATTAATCCAGAAACAAGGTAAGGGATATGATCTAACTGGTGATGTTTGGAATAGACTAAACACAATGAATGTTGTAGAAATGCAAAGAATGAACCTTTCTCCACAGCAAGTTCATAATCAATTAGGCAAACTATATGGGAAAAAATTAAGTAAAGAATCCTTGAATGTTTTATCAAAACTAGTAGAATCTAATTATGTAACAAAAGATAACCTTGTTGCAGAGTTCTCAAAACTATCAAAAGAAGGTAAATTTAGTCTGGCTGTTCTAAAAAAAGTATTGTCAAGTATGAAAAAGAACAAGCACATTTCCAAAAAAGAATTAGATGCTCATCTTGGTAAACTGCATGAACAAAAAGTCATAACTAAGAATGATAAAGAGGATATTCTACATTATTTAAAATGAGGGACTTTAAAGGAAGATCCAGAATGAAAAAAGCCCAGATTCAATCACAGGTGTTAGTATATGTATTAGCTCTTTTAATTGTAGGTCTTGTATTGATTTATGGATATCAATCGATTCAAAAAATGAAAGCAAATGCACAAATTGCAGAATTTATCAAATTTCAGGATACTGTGAAAAAGTCTGTAAACAGCCTTAAGTATGATTATGGTTCTGTTAAAAAAAGAACCTTTTATGTTCCTGGTGATTACAGAGAAGTTTGTTTTGGAGTGCCAGGTCAGACATATCCAAGTACAGTAAATAAGTATCCCATTATTAAAGACAGTTTGGTATCAGAGGCAGGAAGAAATGTATTTCTTTATCCAGATGGAATTGAATCTTTTAATGTAACAGATATTGTTGTTCAAGACAATTTCAAATGCTATAATGTAGTTGGCGGAAAAATAACAGTAACTTTAGAAGGAATGGGAAGCAGGGTTAAAGTATCATAAAATGTCAAAAAAAGGGGGAATAGAGGTCCAGTTTAATTGGATATTTGTTTTTATAGCAGGCGCTTTAATATTTACCCTAATTCTTGGTTTTGCAAACAGGCAAGCTAAATCTGCAGATCAAAGAATTGCAGCTCGACTTGTTAGGGACTTGAACACAGTTATAACCCAATCCTCTGTTTCAACAGGAAAATCGGAT